>JBFKFP010000054.1:0-15866 GCA_041618535.1 Flavobacteriaceae bacterium | reverse complement strand
TCATGAATCTTATATGCGCCGCTGTATCGAGCTGGGAAATCTGGCCCTTGGGACGGCCAGGCCCAATCCCATGGTAGGCTGCGTGATTGTTCATGAAAACAAAATAATAGCCGAAGGATACACCTCTCCGTTCGGAGGTCCTCATGCTGAAGTAGTGGCTTTAAACGCTGTCAAGGATAAAAACCTTCTTCCCCATTCTGAGCTTTACGTGAGTCTGGAGCCTTGTTCCCACTTCGGCAAAACACCTCCTTGCGCCAACCTCATCGTTGAGAGCGGAGTTCGTGATGTCATAATAGGATGCCTGGACCCCAATCCTAAAGTGTCCGGAAATGGAATCCGGGTCCTCAGGGAAAATGGGTGCATCGTTACGAATGGAGTCCTGGAAAATGAATGCAGAGAGCATTTCAAACGCTTTATGTGTTATCATGAACTAAAACGACCATACATCATTCTAAAATGGGCACAGACTGCAGACGGGTTTATAGCCCCGAAAAGAAAGGAAAAGGCTCAACCAGTCTGGATCACTAACCCGGTTTCACGACAACTGGTCCATAAATGGAGAGGCGAGGAACAGTGTATATTGGTTGGTCACAATACGGTTATTGCAGACAACCCAAGCTTGAACACCAGAGATTGGCATGGCTCAGACCCGGTAAAGATCATTTTAACAAAAGAAAACAATCTTGATAAAAGCCTCAATATCTTTAAATCAGCGGCGCCCTTGATACTTGATAGCAATTGCATCGATTATGACAAACCCGTGGCAGGACAGCTCTGTAAAGTCCTTTATGATAAAGAGATCACATCTGTAATTGTTGAAGGCGGCACCAGAACCTTGAATCATTTCATACAAAGCGGAATTTGGGATGAAGCACGCGTCTTTATCGGTTCCGTAGAATTTAAAGACGGAATTAAGGCTCCGGCAATCAGCAAAGATCCCATCCACTCGAAGAGCGTTTCTGGTGATCAATTATTGACCTACAGGAATGATTAAGACAATTATTTTTGATTTCGGGGATATCTTCATTAACCTTGACAAACATGGTGCGCGCGAGCATGCCCTGGATTTGTTCGGAATCAGGGAATTCGATGATGACCTTTTACTGAAAAATGCAGATTATGAAAAGGGTACAATTTCAACCGGCGATTTTATTGGTTATTATCGGTCTCGATTTCCGGAAATCAGGGAACCGGATCTAAAGGCGGCATGGAACTTTATAATAAAAGATTTTCCTGCATATAGGTTAAAATTCCTGAAGGACCTGAGAATAAACAAGGAATTGCGATTTATCCTGCTTAGTAATACCAACGAAATGCATATCGATCACGTAAAAGAGACCGTACCATTTTATGACGATTTCAAGGATCAATTCGATCGTTTTTATCTGTCTCACAAGATGGGGATGAGAAAACCGGAGTTGGAGATTTACCAGTGGGTCCTGAATCAGGATAAAATCAATGCCGATGAATGCCTTTTTATCGACGACACCTTGGAAAATATACAGGCTGCGCGGGAATTGGGAATAAATACCTGGAACCTGAACCCTGAACTTGAAGATATCATTGAATTAACCCAAAAATTTGTTCTGTAGGCATGGAGGCATCCGATCAGTACAGAACGATAAAAAAAGCAGTTGAAGGCCCGGTCTTTAAAGAAAAGGGAAGCAAGTTCATCGGGTTTGCATTCCCTGTAAAAACAGAAGATCAGATCAAAGAGTATTTAGATGATTTAAAACGATCATTTCACTCAGCCAGCCATTTCTGCTATGCTTACCAATTGGGGTTTCCAAAGTCCACTTTTCGGGCCAATGATGACGGTGAGCCCGCAAACAGCGCCGGGAAACCGATTCTTGGGCAGTTAAATTCAGAAGATCTTACCGAAGTTCTGCTGGTTGTTATCCGCTACTATGGCGGCACAAAACTTGGTGTTGGCGGACTGATACAGGCCTACAAGACGGCAGCCCGCTATTGCCTTGATGAGGCAGAGATCATAGTCAAAACCTTGTCGAGAGAATTCGAATTGAAATTTGAATACAATTTGTTAAGTACGGTCATGAGATTTATCAAGGCGAATCAAATGGAGATTATAGACCAGCAAATGTCTGAGAGGTGCCGTGTTGTAGTAAGCATTCGGGCAAGCGAGTCCGAAATTATAAAAAGCAGGCTGAGAGACATCTACGGCCTGCAGTTCATTCAGCTTTAATCAGCATATCCTAATTTTCTCAACAGGTATTGTGGGCATCTGATTGGCTTATTGGATTCCATGTCCATGAAGACCAGGGTGGTTTCTGCCACCGTTAAAATCTCGTTTTTTTCATCCAGGATTTCATACTCGAATTCGATCTTCACCGAAGGCTTTTTTTTAAGCCGGGTAATGACAGTTATAAGATCGTCATAAGAGGCTGATTTTTTATAATTTAAGCAGATTGATATAACGGGTAACTTGATACCTTCCTCCTCCATTTTTTTGTACGAGATTCCGAATTGACGCAACCATTCAATTCTTCCCATTTCCAGATATTGCACGTAGTTCCCATGGTATACCACCCCCATTTGGTCGGTTTCACCATAACGAACTCTGATTTCAATTTTATGCGGAAAGGACAAGGGAAATAGATTTTTTTTCGTACATTCAAAATCGGTCGAAACATGGGGAAAAATTTCTTAAAATTCAATAGAATTAGATTTTTTTTTTAAGAATTTTGTTCACATATTTGTCCTGTAAGAATACCCTTTGACAGAATCCCCCGAGTTCTGTCATATTTTTACAAAAGCCAATAAAACTAACTACAAAACTTTACATTTCGAATGAGGGAGACTGCGCAAACGGTTTGGAATAATTGTCTGGAATTTATAAAGGATAATATTCAACCGCAGGCTTATAAAACTTGGTTTGAGCCCATTGTTGCAGTGAAGCTTCAGGACAAAGCCCTCAGTATCCAGGTTCCGAGTAAATTTTTCTATGAATGGCTGGAGGAACATTATGTCAAAATACTTAAGGTAGCACTAACCAAAGAACTGGGGAAAGATGCTAAACTGGTATATGTCATTAAAATGGAGAATACCTATGGGAATAAGCAGCCCTTTACCGAGAGGATACCAAGCTCGAATCGTACGGCGGTTAAGTCGCAGGAAGTAGACATTCCACTTGAGAACAAGAGTCCTGAATTAAAGAACCCATTTATCATTCCCGGGATCAGGAATGTAAAGATCGAATCTCAACTCAACCCGAATTACAATTTTGAGAACTTTCTTGAAGGTGATTCCAACAGATTGGCTCGGAACGCGGGCATAGCGGTTGCGAACAAACCCGGAGGTACATCCTTCAACCCATTGTTGATATTCGGAGGGGTAGGTTTGGGAAAGACCCACCTGGCCCATGCCATAGGTGTCGAAATAAAAGACAAATATCCGGAAAAGACTGTTTTATATATTTCTGCTGAAAAATTTACACAGCAATATATAGATGCGGTTAAAAAAAATAACAGGAATGATTTTATTCATTTCTACCAGATCATCGATGTACTGATTATCGATGACGTCCAGTTCCTATCGGGTAAGAGCGGAACCCAGGACGTATTCTTTCACATTTTCAACCACCTGCATCAAAACGGTAAACAGGTAGTACTCACAAGTGATAAGGCTCCGGTTGATATGCAGGATATCGAACAACGGCTGTTATCCCGTTTTAAGTGGGGACTGTCCGCCGAATTGCAGAGTCCCGATTTTGAGACCAGGGTCTCCATTTTGAAAAATAAACTGTTCAGGGATGGAGTTGATATGCCTGAAGAGATCGTGGAATATGTAGCCAAGAATATTAAGACAAACGTCAGGGAACTCGAAGGCGCCATCATCTCCCTTATAGCTCAATCCTCATTCAATAAAAAAGAGATAACCCTGAGCCTGGCTAAGGAGATAGTGGAAAAATTCGTCAAGAACACCAAACGCGAAGTTTCCATAGACTATATTCAAAAAGTGGTTTCCGATTATTTTCAGATGGATGTTGAAACACTTCAGTCCAAAACCAGGAAACGTCATATTGTACAAGCCAGGCAACTGGCTATGTTCTTCGCTAAGAAGTTCACCAAGGCTTCATTGGCCAGCATAGGGTCACAGATTGGTAAACGCGATCATGCTACCGTTCTCCATGCTTGTAAAACAGTGGATAATCTTTCCTCCACCGACAAGCAATTCAGAAAATATGTGGAGGATCTGACCAAGAAATTATCCCTCTGACAACATGGTAAAGATACTTATGGTATGCCTGGGAAATATCTGCCGGTCTCCCCTGGCTGAAGGTATTTTAAAATCAAAGGTTTCTTCATCAGAATTTTATATCGATTCTGCCGGGACAGCTGCTTATCACGCAGGTGAACAACCCGATCACAGGTCGATTGCCGTGGCTCGTAAAAATGGAATCGATATCAGTGCTCAGAAAGCAAGAAAATTCCGTCTGGAGGACTTCGACGACTTCGATCATATCTTCGTCATGGATGAATCCAATTACGATAATATAATCCGGATGGCACGTAATGAAGATGAAAGAAAAAAGGTTAGCCGCATCCTAGAATGGGATGAATCTACATCCGTAATGAACGTGCCGGATCCATATTATGGTGGCCCTCAGGGATTTGACTATGTCTTTAATTTGCTTGATCAAGCCTGTAACCAGATCGTTAAAGACCTTCAAAACTAGGCGTTTCGTCCGATTTTTCTGGCTTCTTACTGTATTTTTTCTACATTAAATGATTTCCCTATAAGCAATTAGTGGTGAAATCTATCTTAATAAGATATACCGGACTGCTTCTTCTTCAGTTCATTTCAGCGCAGCCCAATGTTGATCTTGAGCTGGTGGCTTCGGGTTTTGACAGTCCTCTGTCCATTCAGAACGCGGGGGATTCTCGCTTGTTTATAGTTGAAAGACGTGGAAATATCATGATAATAAATCCTGACGGGTCGGTTAATCCGATATCTTTTCTTGATATTGATGAAAAGGTAGTTGATCCCGGGGGCATCGGAGAGGAAGGAGGTTTGCTGGGACTTGCCTTTCATCCCGACTACGTGAACAATGGATACTTTTATCTGCATTACACCGATAATGATTATACTTCTACCATATCAAGATTTGAGGTAAGCCTCATGAATCCTGATCTAGCTGATCCCGATTCAGAGTTAATCATCCTAAGTATTCCACAACCGGAGCCGAATCACAATGGAGGAGATCTCGTTTTCGGACCAGACGGATACCTCTACATCGCGATTGGGGATGGCGGAACTCCGGCCGATTCCGAGAATCATGGTCAGCGGCTTGATACTCTTCTGGGGAAAATCCTGCGAATCGACGTTAATGAAACAAATACTTATAATATTCCAACGGGAAACCCTTTCCATAATGACGGTGACCCAAATACTTTCCCTGAAATCTGGGCCTATGGTCTGAGGAATCCCTGGCGAATTTCATTCGACACGCTTAATGGTGACCTTTGGATCTCGGATGTAGGCCAGGGCCAGGTAGAAGAAATAAACCTGCAGGCAGCAAGCTCAACCGGAGGTGAGAATTATGGCTGGCGCTGTTATGAGGGAACAAATATCTACAGTAACAGCCAGTGTCTGCCAGAAGAAGGCATGCAATTTCCAACAGCCTCTTATAATCATTACGGGGCCGAGCTCTACCGGTGCTCAATCACAGGCGGATACCGTTATCGCGGCACTAATATTCCCGGATTCTACGGGATTTATTTCTTTGCAGATTACTGCAGTAATGAGATTGGAAGTCTAAGTTATAACGGGCAGTCCTGGAATCTGAACTTTTCTCAGGCCATGGGCGACCTCGGGATAGCAGGTTTCGGGCAGGATATGAATAATGAACTCTATTTAGCCTCGATTACAAATGGAAATATTTACCGGCTGGTTGAAGAAACCCTGACTACTCAAAACGCATTGATCTCTGAATTCAGACTCAGGCCAAATCCGGTAAGCGATCGGGTATTTGTACACGGAATCAACAGCCTGAGCCAGGTGCATATTTGTGACCCTCAAGGCAAGCTTATTAAAACATTGTGGTTCCATCCCGGAAATATGGATTCCTTTTCTGTAAAAGAATTGGCAAAAGGTTTATATATTGTGGAGCTAACTGATGCTTCCGGACAAAAGTTCAGGAATAAACTTTTGAAGAATTAAATATGCAAACCCTTCCCGGCCGACTGTATCTTATTCCAACAAGGATTGGAGATAACCCCCCTTTGGAAGTGCTCCCCTTGTCGATAAAAAAAGTGGTTGAAGAAACCGATTATTTTATCGTGGAAAATGAAAAATCGGCACGAGGCTTCATCAAGAGGATCAGTCCTAAAAAATCTCAGCAGGGCCTCAAGATCTCTCTTTTGAACAAATTCACAGATAGCAGCGAGATTCCTAACTTCCTTGAACCCTGCCTTCATGGTGAGCATGTAGGGCTCTTGTCTGAGGCAGGCTGCCCGGCCATAGCCGACCCTGGATCTGAGGTGGTCAGGCTGGCACATGAAAAGGAGATCAGGGTTGTACCCCTGGTAGGGCCGTCATCCATTGTCCTGGCCATGATGAGCTCTGGTATGAACGGGCAGAATTTTGCTTTTAACGGCTATCTGCCCATTGAAAAAACAGAACGCAAACAAGAATTAAAACGCCTTGAGCGGCTATCATTTGAAAAGAACCAATCACAGATCTTCATCGAAACGCCTTACCGAAACAATCAGATGCTTGAGGATATGGTCAAAACTCTGGGTAAAAACACGCGCATCTGCGTGGCTGCCGATCTGAGTCTTCCCAGTGAATATATTAGAACGAAAAGGACAGAAGATTGGAGTCAAATCGAGGTTGACCTCCACAAAAGGCCTACGATCTTTGTAATTCACAAAGATTAAAGCAGGGCGGCTTTTACACTTTTCCTTGGCTTGATAAATGAGGTGTCATAGCCTGAAAACATGCGCATATAATTCCTGACGGTTGTTCCATAGGCGTCAGTGAACCCTACAGCGCCGTAACTTCTAAGGTATTGTTTTACGCTTCCTGGTCCTGCCAGGTGAGCTGCCGCCAGGATACCGGATTCCGTTATTAACACCCCATCGATTCGCTGGCCGACAAATCGCTTGATATCACGACGCAAAATCCATTTATTGCGCATGGTATTCGCAATAAAGGCACGTTCCTGCAAGTCCGGATCATTTAAAAATTGAGATGTATTGTAGATACCGATAAGTTTCAGGGTCTCAGAGCCGAATTGATACTTACCCAAATAGCCAAGGGTATTCACAGAGCTGTAATCGCCCCGTGACTCCTTAAATGCCAAAGCTTCCTTGAACCCGACAAAAGAGTTGCCCAACCTGGGATGAGCGTAACACTCATTCAGTTGTTTCAGGTCGTCATCTTGCTGGATATCAGGTAAGGAGGGTTTTAAAGGAGCTTCACTGACGCAGTCAACAAGGTAATGCTCGTAGTCAAATTCTGAACTGGTATCAAGAGCGATAAAAAAGCTCAAAAATACGATCACAGGAAGCGCAGAATACGCTATTAATCCCTTGTTCATATAGTAAAAATTTCGGGGTATAATACACCCTCATTTTCAGCCTGCAAAATTACGATATTTTACTATTTTGGCAAAATTACTCGTTAAAATTGTTTCTTATTCAGTACAATAGATAAAAACGAAGATTTTTCTTACGCGAAAATTCCAGTGTCGGAAGGGGAATTTTAAGGGTGTTAAAAAGAGAAAAAACTGTTTTTAGGAGGTGTGATTCGGTCTTTATTCGGGTTAAATCCAAATCCAGGCCCAAATAGTATTGCACATAACGGTCCTGGGAAACAAAAATCTCATCCGGGTCCCTGGCAATACCTGTCAACATTCCTTCACCTCCATATCCTATTGCGATATTTAACCAGGACGGGATGGTTTCACTTTTAAAAAATGACCTCAGGTTAAAACTGAGCCAATAGGTTTGCCCGTTATAATCCTTGAAAAATTCCTCGATGAAGCCATCGCCAAGTTTTGACGGATTCAACCGAGCAAAATCAGAACGATGGAACGAGAATTTTGGTGTAATTCGCTGCTCCTTCCAAACTATTTCTTGGGCTATAAAAAGCCCTGATCCCAGAACATTTGCCCCGAAATCATACCATGAAAATCCCCACTCAGATGAAAATCCGTCAAAAATTTCGATTGTACTTAAAAATCCAAGGCTCAAGGCTGTTCCGAAGATTAATTGTTCCCTTTTGTCAACCCCGCTCCAGGCAAGGCTCTCGGCTCCCAATCTTGTAATCTGATAGGCGGAATAGACATGGCCCATCTTATCTACCTGCATCCATTCATCCCCGTCATTTATACTTCGGAATGAGGATCGTTGAAAATCTGAATACCAAAGTTGATTCAAGCCTATCAAACTCAATCCCGCTACTCCTGCCTCAGAGATTAATATACCTTTCTTTCTGCCGGGATTTAAGGTATCGCTCGGTTTAAAAAAACCATTTTTGGCCGTTTGTCCCTGAATTGAGGGATACCAGATAAAATTAAAAACGAGAAAAAAATATAAAGTTTTCAATGTCAACGTCTTATACCTTGCTCGTTTAAATAACGCTGGTACTCGCGCGCATTCTGATTATGCTGTGCCAGAGTTCTTGCGAACCTGTGAAAACCCGGGCGATCGGGATCAGCTGCAAAAAAATAGTAGTTATGATCTTCGTAATTAAGAACAGCCTTGACAGCAGAGATATCCGGCATTCCGATGGGTCCGGGGGGAAGCCCGGCATTCTTGTATGTATTGTAGGGTGAATCTATCTCCTTGTGTTTATTCAGAACTCTCTTGATAATCAAACCCTTGTATTCAGGTAACTGGTAGGCGGCAAATTTTAATGTAGGATCTGCCTGCAAAGGCCAACCTGCCTTTAGCCTGTTCATGTAAACTCCCGCAATTCGAGGTTGCTCCTGAGCTTGTTTAGACTCTTCATGCACAATGGAAGCCAGGGTGATTACTTCAGAGGGGGTCAAACCAACATCGCTGGCCTTTCTGAGCCGGTCATTATTCCAAAATCGCCTGTATTCCTTAAGCATTCGGTCACGGAACGCTTCGGCACTTGTATTCCAGAAGAATTCATAACTGTTAGGAATATAAATCCCTAACGCCGTGGTGGCTTTGAAACCATTCTTCTCGAGGAAGACACTATCGGTCATCGCCTTTAAGAGGCTCACACTATCGGCCTCGATCTGGCCGGATATCCTGCCTGCAAGATCTTCAAGACTATTCTGATTGTTGAATGACAACCTGATCGGGGCATTTTTACTCCGAATAGTGTTGATTATTTCATTGTTGTTCATTCCCCTTGAAATACAATATTTTCCGGCCTTAATATTGTTCACATATTTTTTACGCTTAGCGAGGGCATCGAAGCTCTCCAGATCGTGCAGAAGAGGATCCAGATACTGCCTGACTTCATCGTATGACGCGTTGGAAGGAATGTAGATACATGCCTCCTCATTATTAAAAGAAGTATTCTCAGCAAACATGGCGTTGTACACGTAAAACGCGAATATCCCAAAGACGAGAAGGCCAAAAAGCACAATGATTAAGAGGATTCGTTTAAGATACATTAGAATTCAGTAATTGTAACATAATCTCGTCCTGGTATGTGCCACCGATCAAATTCCAGGCTTTTTTCTCACCTATTTGTTCGAATCCCACCGACTTGAACAAACCCAGGCTTACTTCATTATCAGCCCCTATATTGCAGTAAACCTGATTCAGATTGAGTTGTTTGAAACAATAGTCAACAAGCAGACTTAAGGCCTCTTTTCCATAGCCTTTTCCCCTATCCTCTTCATTCCTGATCACCAGTCCTAACCCGGCGCGTCGATGGTGGAACTCAAAATCAAACAGATCGATCAGTCCTATTTTTCTTCCTCTCTTTGTACAGATCACCAGCCGAAGCTGTTTGACCTCATGAATATCCTTATGCGCATTTTCAAGGTAGGCCTTAAGCACATATTTTGAGTAGGGTGTTCTCGTATTCCCTATTGTCCAGATATCCTCATCATTTTCTATATCATAAAGAAAATCAAGATCGCCTGGTTCCAGTGCCCTCAGATAAATATTTTTTCCCTTGAGTGTATTCATAGGCTTCCTTTAAAAACGACCTCCACCGGGCCGGTTAAATATACCTCTTCGAATTTATTTTTGTTCAATTTAAATTCGACCCTGAGATCACCTCCCCTGGTTTGAACAGTTATTTCCTCAGATCGGGTTCTCCCGCTATAGTACATGGCAAGTGCAACAGCTGTCACACCTGTTCCGCAGGACAAGGTTTCATCCTCCACCCCCCTTTCATAGGTTCGAACCCTGAAAGTATCGGCCTTGATTTTATTAACGAAATTCACATTGATTCCTTCTTTTCTGAAGTCTTCAGAATAGCGTATCTCAGCGCCATCTCTCTTGACATCAATCCCGTCTAATTCATCCCGCATCACGACTAAATGGGGTGAACCGGTATCCAGGATAATTTTGTCATTCCTCCCTATTACCTGATCCACATCAGTCATTTTCAACCTTATCGATCCATGGGTAATTTCAGCATAATGCAGTCCGTCAATAGCATTAAAGACCGTTTTTTCGGAAATAATCCCCAGTGCATTGGCAAAGTGAACAATGCAACGTCCGCCGTTTCCACACATGCTGCTTTGCCTTCCATCAGAATTATAGTAGACCATCATAAAATCCGATTCAACATCATTCTCTAAAAGAATGAGCCCATCTGCCCCAATTCCGAAATGCCTTTTGCAAAGGCTTTCAATAAATTCTCGCTCTTTGGGAAAGCTATGATCCCGGTTATCGACAAGGATAAAGTCGTTTCCGGTGCCGTGATATTTAGTGAAATTCAAGTTCATCCTGAGGTTGTAAAGATAGCAATAAAATCAGCCTTTTTGCGCTGTTAAATAGTCGTTAAAGTTAAAATCAAGGATCAATAAATATTTAATTTTGACCGTTAGCCTTTTACTTAACTAAAACGCGGACTTATGAAGAAGATTTTGACTTTAATTTTAGTATCAGCAATGGGCGGACTCATTACCTTGGGCGCCTACAAGATTTTTTTCGAAAAGGAAGACAACCGATCGATGGAAAATTCCCTCGAGCTTCCCCAGAAACCGGTGATCAATGTGTCTAATGCTGCATTAAATAGTGCACTGGATACCGACTTTACCTTTGCAGCTGAAAATACCATCGGTGCAGTTGTTCATGTCAAGAACACCACCATAAGCAGGGGTTATACAACTCTGGAAGACCTGATTTTCGGGAGATCTACCCCCAGGGCCCAGGTTGGGACAGGATCAGGAGTGATAATCAGTCCGGATGGCTATATCATCACCAATAATCATGTTATTGAAGGAGCTCAGAAGATCACCATAACTACAAACGACAATATCGCCCTGACAGCGGAATTGGTCGGAACAGATCCCAAGACCGACATAGCCCTGTTAAAAGTTGATTATGATAAGGACTTTCCATATATAACCTTCGGAGACAGTGACAATGCCCAGATCGGTGAATGGGTGCTTGCCGTGGGAAATCCATTCAATTTGAACTCAACGGTTACCGCAGGTATCATCAGTGCAAAATCACGAGATCTCTCAGGAAGAAATTTGCAGTCGTTTATCCAGACAGATGCGGCCGTTAATCGTGGAAATTCCGGAGGCGCTCTTGTGAATACCAATGGTGAACTTATCGGCATCAATACTGCAATTACCTCGGAAACAGGCAATTATGTGGGATACTCATTTGCCGTCCCCAGTAATATTGCTAAAAAAGTGGTCCAGGATATCATGGAATTCGGCAATGTTCAAAACGGAATCCTTGGAGTAACCGGACAGGCCTTAAATAGTGTAACAGCCGAGGCATACGGCTTGAATGAAACTGAGGGCTTCCTCATCAGCTCGGTTGAATCGGAATCGGGAGCTGAAAAAGCCGGGATCAGAAATGGTGATATTATCAAGAAATTAGACAACGTAGAAATATCCAAATTCGCAGACATGAAAGGCTTCCTGAGTTCAAAGCGCCCGAACGATGTGGTCAATGTCACCATATTGAGGGACGGATCCAGGAAAGTACTGCCGGTAAAGCTGATAAAGAATCAGACCTATGTGGTCCCCCAGATCGGAACACTTAGGAAAGCAAGTGAGCGCGACCTGGAGGCTTATAAAGCCGGTAACGGGGTTAAGCTCTCGTTGCTTACATCTATAGATTACTACAGGAATTACTGGACAAGGATGGGTATTTCCGAAGGGGTGATAATTACGGCCATCAATGGTGAACAGATCAATTCAATTGAAGATGTTGAGCGCATCATGACCAGTCGATCAGCAGAAGATCCGATCACCATAGATCTTATCAATAAAAAAGGAGAAAGAGAACGTTACAGTTTCGGTCGGTAAGTCTGAAAAAAACGAAAAATAAACCCCGGTAAAATATAAAATACCGGGGTTTATTTTTTTATGTGAATGGGTTACGAAAACGTTTGAAATATATTATTTTTGCCGCAAATTTTATATCTAAAGAATAAATCCATACCTAATGAGTACCAGTAAGACCTACGAAAAGGAATTAGCCTTTCAGGCAGACCGAAGAAGAGCCACCGTTGAATTCATAAAAATTGTAAGCGATCTTTGGTATGACAATTCCATTGAATTGGTGTTGTTCAGAAATCAGCTCATCGACAGAAATGTAAGTGAGATCCTTAACCTTCACGAATATGCCGGTGAGTTTGTTCAAAAACCTATTTCCATTTTTGATTCGGTTGAAATTGCTCAGGCCATAAAAACCCTGGATTTTCCCCCGGCCAAGATCGATATTGGTAAGCTTACTTACGAGTACCATATAGAAGAGAAGCAATATGGGTCGGCAACTGGTTTCGTGGCCAGCAAACTCAGGGATGCAAGCAATTCTAACGGTGTGGTTCCGAAGGACGTTGTGTTGTATGGATTTGGACGTATCGGGCGTCTTGTAGCACGCGAACTGATGACGAGGACCGGAAAAGGAAGTCAATTGCGGCTGCGGGCCATTGTAACAAGGGGAAAAATTGATGAGACAGTCCTTGAGAAACGTGCATCGCTATTGAGAAGTGATTCTGTTCATGGGGAATTTCACGGCACGGTTTCGGCAGATCACGAGAATTCAGCGCTAATCATCAACGGGACAACCGTTAACCTGATCAGCGCAAATAGCCCGGAAGAGATCGATTACACTGAGTATGGCATATTAGATGCACTTGTAATTGATAATACCGGTGCATTCAGGGACAAGGAAGCACTCGGACGCCATCTTAAGGCGAAGGGTGTGAGTAAAGTCTTGCTCACTGCCCCGGGAAAGGGAATTCCAAATATAGTTCATGGTGTTAACCACAAAGAATATCATCCGGATGAGATGTCCATCTTCTCTGCGGCCTCATGCACAACCAACGCCATTACGCCTATCCTGAAGGTGATTGATGATTCATTCGGGGTAAGGTCTGGCCATATCGAAACCATTCATGCCTATACCAATGACCAGAACCTGGTTGATAACATGCACAAGAAATATCGCCGGGGCAGAGCCGCTGCTTTGAATATGGTCATCACGGAGACCGGCGCCGGGAAAGCAGTTTCCAAAGCACTTCCCAGTCTGGAAGGGAAGCTGACTTCGAACGCCATAAGAGTTCCGGTACCAAACGGCTCATTGGCAATTTTAAATCTGGATCTTGAGAGTTCAACTTCAATTAGCGGTATGAATTCGATAATGAAGAAGTATGCACTCCAGGGCGATCTTGTAGAACAGATCAAATACGAACTCTGTGATGAGTTGGTTTCGTCTGACATAGTTGGAAGTTCAGCCCCGGCAATCTATGATAGTAAAGCAACCATCGTTAGGGAAGACGGGAAAAATGCGATTCTATACATCTGGTACGACAATGAATATGGTTACAGCCAACAGGTTATCCGCCTTGCAAAATATATTGCCAAGGTTAGACGTTTTACTTATTATTAGAACCTGAAATCCGCTGGTGAATAATTTCGGTATATTTTTTATCCCCAAGGCAAAAAGGCATTGGATTTAATAATTATATTGGCGGACATTTAACCAACAAACCAAAAATTACCCTCAATGACTTGTTTAAAACGAATTGCAATTGTTTTCGTCTTAATAGGATCTTTTAATCAACTAAATGCCCAGGCCACACAAACTCCAACCCAGGAACTCTCCCTTAACAGTGGCACAATCGATAATCAATTCGAGTACGTAATCCGTCGTTCCAACAGCTGGCAGGACTTCAAGGTCATCAAGAAGAATTGGATGTATGCGCTTAAAGCTCATACTCTTGACTCTTTGAAAGCACTCCACGAGCAGTTGGATGCCACTCAAAAGGTTGTGAATACGCAAAAGGCGGAAATCGAGTCTTTGCGAACCAATCTGGACACTACTCAAAATAACCTGGATGCCACCAATTTGGAAAAAGACAGCATGACCTTATTCGGCCTGCAGATGAGCAAGGGTGCCTATAACGCAACCATGTGGTCTATAATTGGCGGGCTTTTTATATTGCTTCTGGTATTTATTATAAAATTCAGGAACAGCAACGCAGTTACCCGGGCCGCTAAAAGATCTCTGGAGGAGACTGAAATGGAGTTCGAGGAGCACAGGCGAATAGCCCTTGAACGGGAGCAAAAGGTCAGGAGGCAGTTACAGGACGAGATAAACAAGCAAAAAGGCATTTCCTGATCAGGGATCAATAACCGATGGAATTCAGCATTATCAGGGCGAAAGCCGAACATCTCCCGGACATTATTCCCCTGTTTGATGCTTACCGAATGTTTTATCGGCAAAAGTCGGATTACAAGGGAGCTCAAAAGTTTTTAAAGGATCTTATAGATGGTAACGAATCGGTTATATTTTTAGCTTATGTTGATGAAAATGCCGTTGGTTTTATCCAACTCTTCCCTATCTTTTCATCGGTAAGTATGGAAAGAATGTATTTACTGAATGACCTTTATGTCGAGGAGAATTACCGAGCGGAAGGAATTGGGAAGGCTCTTATCGATATCGCCAAAGATCTTTGCAGGAAACATAATCTTAAGGGCCTGGCGCTTCAGACCGAAGCAGAAAACCCCTCACAATATATCTATGAGCATCTGGACTTTAAAAAGGACCCTGACCTGTTTTATTTCTGGACTAATAAATCGAGGAACGCCAGATAATTTGCATCTTTGTGGTGATGAGAATTGATATCATTACCGTTTTACCTGAGCTTTTAAAGAGTCCTTTCGAAGCCTCTATCCTCAAACGCGCCATCGAGGCGGGACATGTGGAAATTCATCTGCATAATCTGAGGGATTATGCTTCCAATACCTATAAATCTGTTGACGACTATCAATTTGGCGGAGGGGCCGGTATGGTCATGATGATTGAACCCATCGACAAGTGCATATCCGGTTTGAAGAAGGAGCGCCCTTATGACGAGGTCATTTACCTTACTCCTGACGGTGAAAAGTTAGATCAGAAGGTCGCGAATTCAATGAGCCTTAAAGAGAATTTGATCCTGCTATGTGGTCATTACAAGGGTGTTGACCAGCGGGTTCGCGATCATTTGATCACGAGGGAGGTTTCCATAGGAGACTACGTGCTGTCTGGCGGTGAATTAGGTGCGGCGGTTTTTTGTGATGCAGTAATAAGGCTTATCCCTGGCGTATTAGGAAATGAAACCTCGGCTTTGACCGATTCTTTCCAGGACAATCTGTTGGCTCCTCCAATCTACACCAGGCCAAGAGAATACAAAGGATGGGCTGTTCCTGACATACTTTTCGGAGGAAATCTACCTGA
>JBFKFP010000053.1:0-16175 GCA_041618535.1 Flavobacteriaceae bacterium | reverse complement strand
TTACCACCACAAATCAAACGGGTAATGAACAGGGAAAAGAACGCGATCTCTATCTCCGACTACGGGCAGTTAAAGGATTATCTGCTTTCAGGTACTTAACATCCCGGCATCACACAGGGCAACCAGGGGCTACAGATTAACAGGAAAGACCGTTCTGCGCAACATGTCCAATTCTAATTTACCATGGTGACTATGTTCCAGACCTCCCCTTATGTCACCAGATAAATTTCCGTTATCAATCTAATTTCGGTAATTTAAAATCGTCTAAAGCACTTTTATTTTTCATCATAGCTTCAATGGCTTCGGAGGTACGAGGTGCTTCGGCAGAGAGGTTAACAGGACCGTTTGCGGTGATCAGTATATCATCTTCAATTCTCACTGCAATGCCATGCCATTTTTTATCGCAGGGGCTGCCCTCAGGGATGTAGATCCCGGGCTCAACAGTGATCACCATATTTGCCTCCAAATTCCCGTAAGTACCCGCGTCATGAACATCCAACCCGATGTAATGAGAGGTGCCATGGGGGAAGTATTTATTGGCCTCTTCCTCTGTTTTAGCTATCCCAAGGTTTATAAGGCCATCCAAAATTACCTTCCTGGCAGCATTATCCGATGCCCGGAAACCATTGCCAACCTTAGCAGCATTGATCCCGGCCTCCTGGGCTTTGTATACCAGGTCATATATGATCTTCTGCTCTTTGCTGAAAGTGCCGTCTGCCGGAATAGTCCTCGTAACATCAGCCGTATAGCCATGATACTCGGCGCCAAGGTCCATAAGCACAAGCTCGTCCTCAACAGTCATTTTATTGTTTTCGGTATAATGAAGGACACAGCCGTTGTTCCCGGAGCCAACAATTGAGGGATATCCCTCATATTCACTGCCATATTTCTTGTATACATATTCGTGTATTCCCTGAATCTCGGTCTCTGACATCTCCGGGTGCATGGCCTTCATGACCTCTATTTGCCCCTGGGCCGAGATACGCACTGCCTTGGTCAGCAACTTCAATTCCTCCGGCGTCTTGATCTGCCTTAATTCTGCCATATACCTCGTTATGGATTTAACATCGGTGTTAACAACAGGCTTCGGAATATTCTGCCCCGATTTTAATTCCTTGCTTAATGAACTTTGCTCTGAAATTTCAGCCTCTCCAAAACCAATATCTCGTTTAAATTTTGAGATCATGGCGAAAAGGTCGGAACGATTGTAGCGCCTGTCACGGACATCGTCTATGATTGGTTTATGCATCACAAGGTCAAAACGATCTAATTCCAGGTTTGAGTTTATAAAATCCTTGCCTTCCAGTGCCCGCTCAAACCCCAGTTCAATTCGGGCACCTTCTGTACCAAGTCGCCTACCTGTCCATTGTTCCATAAATGGACTTCTCGATTGAACATAGATGGATTCATTATATGAACCACCATCTTTATCTTTTTGATTTTCTGAATAAATCAGCAATACTGCATGAGGTTCTCTTAACCCCGTCAGGTAATAAAAATCAGGGTCCTGGTGATAGACATAATCCACATCATTAGAGCGATTCCTGATGGGATTTGCAAAAAATACCGCCACAGAATTTGCGGGCATCTTTGAACGAAAAGCCTCTCTTCTTTCATTGTGGAATTCCGACGTCAGAAAATCTTTCGGCTTGCGCTCCTGAGAGAGAATAGGTTGAAAGGTCAAAACTGTAAATAAGAAAAGAAAGTACTTTTTCATGCTTCCGATTTTTGCATGCAGAAAGTTAAGATTTTATGTGCACTCAACTTTATTTTTAACAGAAATTTGATGAATCGCATAAGTCAAAATTTCCGTAGTTTTGTCGGAAATAATTCAACTTTAAAGAACAGATGAAAAATACGGCTCTGACTCCCACTCACATCGCCCTGGGCGCCAAAATGGTTCCTTTTGCGGGGTACAATATGCCTGTTCAGTACGAAGGTGTTAACACTGAACATGAAACTGTTAGAAAGGGTGTAGGTGTATTTGATGTTTCCCATATGGGGGAGTTTCTGATCGAGGGCCCGAACGCTCTTGATTTGATTCAAAGGGTGTCGAGCAATGATGCTTCAAAACTGACCATAGGTAAAGCGCAGTACAGCTGCCTGCCCAATGAAACAGGCGGTATCGTTGATGACCTTATCATCTACCGTATTAAGGAAGATACTTACCTGCTGGTGGTGAATGCGAGCAATATCGAAAAGGACTGGGAATGGATCAGTGCTCATAACGATATGGGTGCTGATATGAAAAATATATCTGAAAATTATTCACTTCTCGCCATTCAGGGTCCTAAAGCTGTTGAAGCCATGCAAAAATTAAGCAGCCATGATCTTTCAGATATAAAATTCTACAATTTCATAGTTGGTGATTTCGCCGGCATAGAATATGTGATCATATCGGCCACCGGATATACGGGAAGCGGCGGATTTGAGATCTATTGCAGGAACAGCGAGGTTCAGCAAATTTGGGACAGGGTAATGGAAGCCGGTTCGGCTTATGGCATCAAACCGATCGGGCTTGCGGCCAGGGATACACTGCGCCTTGAAATGGGTTACTGCCTTTACGGTAACGACATAGATGAAACCACCTCCCCTATTGAAGCCGGGTTAGGTTGGATCTGTAAATTCAATAAAACATTCATAAACAGTGAAGCCCTGGAAGACGAAAAACGTCGTACCCCGGAACGAAAATTAGTAGGCTTTAAGATGGATGAACGTGGCATCCCCAGACAGGGCTATGACATCGTGGATTCTAGCGGGAATCAAATAGGTAGGGTAACTTCAGGTACCATGTCTCCATCATTGGGAATCGGGATAGGGATGGGCTATGTTCCAACCGTATTTTCTGAAGAAGGCAGTAAAATTCATATCCAGGTAAGAAAAAATCGGATTCCTGCCACAGTGATAAAACTCCCGTTTTACAAAGGATGATTGAGATCCCCAAATCTTGAACCATGCTGAGAAGAGCTCCTAAACATAACGTCCTGATTTTTGGCGCAAGCGGATTCCTGGGTAATGCCCTTTACAGGGAACTGTGTTCTTATTTCAACACCTTTGGCACCTATTGCACAAACAACAGCGAATATGAGAAAAACAGGCATTTTTTTCAATACAGCATGGAAGAGGATGATGCCTTTGAAATATTAAAAGCTGTACGCCCCACTATTGTTATCTCAGCATTAAGGGGTGATTTTGCTGCTCAGCTTACCGCTCACAGGCATATGGTTGAATATGTGTCATCCCATAAGTGCAGATTGATATTTCTTTCCTCTGCGAACGTATTTGATGCGTATAGCAAATACCCGAGTTATGAATTTGACACCACCCTGAGCAACAGTATTTACGGGCATTTCAAGATCAAGATTGAGAACATGCTTTCTAAACTACCTAAAAGAAAATATGCTATCGTCAGAATGCCCATGGTCTTTGGTTCAGGATCCCCCAGGATAAGAGAGATCAAGAGCGCTTTGCAAAGCAGGGATGCAATTGAGGTCTTTCCAAATCTTATTATGAATGTAACTACCGATACCAGGGTAACCCAGCAGATTCACTACATCGTTAACAGAAACCTTTATGGTGTATTTCATCTCGGCAGTAAAGACCTGGTACATCATGACGACTTTATGAAAGAGATCATTCAATCACTCGGTCATTCCAATCCCAAGTTTAAGATGGTTTATACTACAAACGATGACCGCTACCTTGCGGTTCTCCCAAAATCAAATATGCTGCCTAAACACCTCCAGCTATTCAGCCAGGAGATTTTGGAAGAGTTGTTGAATTGACAGGCATTGTTTATATTTCCTGTGCTAAAATATTTTACCATTAACCTTTCAAATTAAGGAATAATATGAGAAAATTAACCGATGACATAATTGAAAAGAAATTACTTCACTTTCCGGATTGGGACTATTTTGACGAGGCGCTTCATGCGGAATTTGAATTTGAGAGTTTTAAGGATTGCTTTAGCGCTATGAGCAGAATTGCCTTTGAGTGCGAGCGACTAAATCATCATCCCAACTGGACCAACGTATACAATGTGCTTACCATTTCACTTTCCACACATGACGCTGACGGGGTGACTGAAAAGGACTTTGAATTAGTTGAGGCGATAGAGGCCATTGTTGAACCGATAGAATAATTAATTTTTTATATCTCCAATCTTAATTTTTCAGCCAGAGATTAAAACGAATGGGCAGAGCATTTGAATTCAGAAAAGCGAGGAAACTCAAGCGCTGGTCTGCTATGAGCAAGGCTTTTACGCGCATAGGAAAAGATATTGTAATAGCTGTAAAAGAAGGTGGCCCTGATCCCGACAGCAATTCCAAATTAAGAGCGGTCATTCAGAACGCCAAAGCGGTCAATATGCCCAAGGACAACATTGAACGGGCCATTAAACGCGCATCTGATAAATCGCAAGGTGACCTTAAGGAAGTTCTTTTTGAAGGCTACGGGCCTCACGGAATCGCTGTTTTGGTTGAAACTGCAACCGATAATAATACACGCACTGTAGCTAATATCAGGAGTTATTTCAATAAATGTAACGGCAGTTTGGGAACAAGCGGGTCTGTGTCCTTCATGTTCGATCATACCTGTAACTTCAGAATACCGCTGGAAGGGAATGATCCCGAAGATATCGAACTGGATTTTATCGATTTTGGAGCTGAAGAGGTATTCTCAGATGATGATGGAATCCTGATCTATGCACCTTTTGAAAGTTTTGGAGCCATTCAGTCTGAACTGGAAAAACGCGAAATTGAAATCCTGTCATCAGGCTTTGAACGTATCCCACAGGTTACAAAGACACTGAATGAGGAGGAAAAAGCCGATGTAGAGAAGCTTCTGGAGAAAATAGAGGAAGATGACGACGTCCAGAATGTTTATCACACCATGGACGAAGGCGACGATTGACCTATTTTCTTATAAGTCCGAAATAACGCTTTCCTATTTCAATTACAATAGGTTCGCGACTCGTGAATTTCGTAAAATCCTTAAAAGCCTTATTGGATTGAATATCACAGCAAAAAATATATCCGCCCATCCTGAGTGAATACCAGACGCTTTTTAAGGTGTTTAGCCTTCCCCTGTAACTTCTGTCTGAGTCGTAGTGAAAGAAGTCAATTAGAGGGCATTCTTCCAGCACGAGTGGAAGTCCGTTGATGTCGGGCATACGAATCAAAGACCAACGGGCCTTAAGGTCTTTATGAACCATGCAGCCCACATAACCCTCATTGCGGAGATTTGGAATCGGCATATCGACGCTCCATAAATGTGCTTTTGAAAAATTCTGAATTCCCAATAAGATTCCGAGGGTACTGCTCCCGTAGGCTACGCCGGTCTCCACGGCATATTTTGGTTTGAAATTAAGAACCAGGTTATAAACCAGTTCTGCAGAACTTTTCTCACCCATTTCGACCGGGCAATTATTCATCTGCTGTTGTGCAAATTTAAGATATTGGGGAAAGTCCTTTTTGATTTCTCGTTTTTGAATACCGAGAAACTCAAATAATTCATTTTCCTGAATTGCCAGCTTCCGGCACCATTCCAGAGAATTGGCCCTGGGGCTTAGACGTAAGCTGTTCTTCAACTCATGAAAAAGCTGACTGAAATATCCCTTCCTGAAATACCAAAAACCATTTTTAAATCTCACCGTCAAAGTTGCCATAGCTAATCGAAACTGATTAATCTCTGAAATCAAACCATAAAGTTTTTAATAATTAAGCAATCGGCAAAGTGAAGATCATTTTGAATAACGGGAAAAACCTGCGAATGATCGAAAAATATAAGTACGGTTTGTTATCATCGGATTTATTTGAATTTCAACGATTTAAAGAATAATTCAAAAAAAGAAAAAACCGCCTTCTTGGGGAAAAAGGCGGTTTTGATATGTGGAGTCAAATCCCGATAAAATGTTTCTTTTTAGGGACACCAAGGAGTGTTTACTTTATGTTTCATTTTCCAACCGAAATCTAATCGTTGAAAAAATTGCAAAACGTGTGCCAAAAAGTTCTCAGGAGTATTCAGCAACCTTCCCGACGACGCCCTCGAAAAAAGATTTCATATAGGCAAAATCGGCTTCTTTATCATCTGTTGGATAAAAGGGATCTGAGAAACGATTTTCCTTTTTCCCGAAGTCAAGAGTAAACATTACGATCGGGACACCGGCTTTTTTGGCGATAAAGTAGAATCCGGTTCTCCATTCGTCTACTTTTTTTCTCGTGCCTTCCGGTGCCAGGGCTATCCTGAACTCCTCCTTATCATCGAATAGCCGGGCAATGGCTTCAACCTGATTCTCATTGGAACGGCGCTCTACCGGTGATCCTCCCAAAGCCCTGAAAAACCAACCATAAGGCCATTTAAAGAGGGGCTTCTTTCCAACAAAGTTGGCCTTGATTCCCGTAACCGCCCTTAACAGAACCCCTATATAGAAGTCATGCCAGCTGGTATGAGGAACAGCTATGATGACACACTTCTTAACGGAATCAAAATCCCTGAAACCACTGACCTTCCAGCCTAAAATGTTGTGATAGATAAATTTGGCAAGCCAGCGCATCCTACATCCTTTGATAAAGTTCTTTGAGCTTCTCAGGGCTTACAGATTTCTTCCAATCCCTCCCAAGAGCATTTTCCCAAAGGGGTTCGAGGCTGAGGGCAACATCTATCATAATATTGAAATCCTCGTCTTCTAGATTCGCACATATACCGGTTGGAAGATCGATATCGTGCTTGATTTTCATGGTTTTGAATGTCTTTACCCCTTCAGGATAGAATTCCTCTAACTGGTTGAATACGATACAATTCCCAATCCCGTGCTTTACACCAAGTAAATAAGATAACCCATAGCTCATGGCATGGGCCACTCCAACCTGAGAATAGGCGATACTCATGCCGCCATGCCAGGACGCCATCATAAGTTTGTCCTGGGATTCTTCCTGCTTCAGTTTATCTTCCATAAAAACTTCCATGCATAAATCATAGGCTTTCTCTCCATAACTCTGGCTAAATGCATTCAGGAATGTACCAGATAGCGACTCCACACAATGTATAAAACAATCCATTCCTGTGAAGAACCATTGGTTTTTCGGAACGTCTTTGGTGAGTTCCGGGTCTAAAAGAACCTGGTCGAATGTCGTATAATCACTATTGATCCCGAGCTTGCGATCAGGGCCTGTAAGAACCGTGGTCCTTGAGACCTCTGCTCCTGTACCTGAAATAGTAGGTATGCCCACATGGTAAACCGCAGGATTTTTAACCAGGTCCCAACCTTGGTACTGACTGGTCTCTCCATCGTTTGTCAGCATGATAGAAACCGCCTTGGCAAGATCCATTACAGTTCCTCCTCCAATTCCTATTATTCCTGACGGACGCTCCCTTGTGCTCAGAATGATGTCCTCAACCAGCTCATCAACCTGGGTAGTTTTGGGCTCCTCGTCGGCAGAGATATATAATATGCGGTCATCATAGGCCAGGGGAATCCTGGAAGTGAGCCAGGCATTACCCTTGAATACATCATCGACAAAGAAAATGAACGGAGCTAAGCTGTTTCGTCTCTTCGGGGCAATGATCTCTTCCAACTGATTAAAACTCCCTCGGCCAAAGATCACTCTCGGTACCATTGGAAAGTTCTTATACTTCATTAATTTCTTTTCGTTTACCAGCACTAATTTAATGATATTTATTTCAGTTATTCAAACCCTCAGATATGCGCCCATAAATGAGGTTTTATTGCTTCATTTACAACTAATTCAAAATTTTTAAAATATCCTTCAATCTTGAAACCGTTGCATATTGTTTACCATTCGTTTCCGACTCCGACACATGTTCATGGGCCCAGGTTGTATGAAAGGGCACGTGAATTGCATGTGCTTTTATATTTATCAGGGGAAGCACATCCGACTTCAGCGAATTGCCGATCATGAGAAATTCTGAAGGATTGATATCGAGATGATTCAACAATTTGGAATAGTTCATTTCCTTCTTGTCACTGAGAATCTCGATATGGTGAAAATATTCGGTCAAGCCCGATTTCTCCAATTTGCGTTCCTGATCTAAAAGATCACCCTTGGTAGCGAGAATAAGCCTGTATTTTCCGAACAAAGCCTGAAGAACATCCTCAACGCCATCGAGTAACTCCACGGGTTTGTTGATCATATTTTTTCCTATGCTTAAAATCTTCCTTAATGTTTTTGGTGAGACATTGTAGTTCGATATCTCCAGAGCAGATTCAACCATCGACAAAACAAATGCCTTCACCCCATAACCATAGAGATCCAGGTTTTCCATTTCCTTTTTGAATAATTCCTGGTCAATTTTATTGGCCGTTTCATAATTCTCAAGAAGACTTGCGAATTCCAGCTCTGCCTCCCTGAAATAGGTTTCATTAACCCAGAGCGTGTCATCAGCATCAAATCCGATAACCTTTATGTCAGAGTAATCTATTTCCATAATTTTTTGGCCTTTTCCAGATCTTCAGGTGTATCTATTTCAACACCTTCAACTGTGGTCTCCACCATTTTTATCCTCTTGCCATATTCCAGATATCTCAGGCATTCAATCTTCTCACTCGCCTCTAACGGTCGCATTGGCAGTTGGCTGAATTCCAGCAATGCGTTTTTTCTGAAGGCATAAACGCCTTTATGTTTGAAATAACGAACATCAACCGATTGGTCTCGATGAAAAGGAATGGGATGCCTCGAGAAATAAAGGGCAAAATTCTGATGATCTACTATTACCTTTACAGTGTTGGGATTGGAGGTTTCCGCACTTCCCGAAATCTCTACCATCAGGGAGGCTAAATCGATATGGTCAGCATCTTCACCTTCAAAAACAGCAAGCAGTTTTTCCAGGCTTGAACGCTCGGTAAATGGTTCATCCCCCTGAACATTGACGACAATATCAACATCCAGGTTTTCCACTGCCTCCGCGATCCTGTCGCTACCCGATTCGTGGGATTTTTTACTCTTTAGAACTTTTCCCCCGTTCGATTCTATTTCGCCGTATATGACATCACTATCGGTAACCACATAAACCTCATCAAAAAGGCCTGTCCTTACGGTGGCCTCGTAGGTCCTTGTGATTACAGTCTTTCCTCCCAGGTCCTGCATCAGTTTACCAGGAAATCGGGAAGCGCTGTATCGTGCAGGGATCATGGCTATAATTCTCAAAAACGGAAGATTTTAAGTCCCAAAAATACAGCTTTCTGAAGAAATTAGGCAGAGCGGGATTTAATCTTTTTATAAAGTCTGAAAATGATGATTAAAACAAGAACTCCAAGAACAAATCCCATGACCGGTAAGATTAGTGAAACGATTGTCAGGATAATCGATGTTCCGGTCTCAACTGTAGACACCACTGGATTTCCCAAACCTGCGGTTGAAGCCGTTGAAGCCAGCCTGGTAGCACCTGAGGCACCACTTATGGCGGCAGCAGTTCCACCGCCCGCAATTATAGCAAGGGCCCATGTAACCGCAGGGCTCAGATCAGCGATGGTTGAGACCATAACGGCCGTGCCCGCCACAGCTGCAAGAGGGACTGCAACAGAATCCAGGAAATTATCTACATAAGGGATATAGTAAGCCAAGATCTCGACCAAAGTTGCTACACCAAGGGTGATAAGGGCAGCGGTACTGCCAATCCATTGCCAGCTGGCATTTAATTCCCATAAATCGTAATGCGCAGCAAGGCTTAGAGCAAATAGCGGCAGAAAAACCCTGAAACCCACCGATGCGGCCAATCCTATCCCGAGACAAATGCTTATAAATGTTTCTGCCGTCATTATAATTAATTACTATATCCCTAAGATAATGAATTAAAGTTCAAAGTTATCATCACTGAATCCGATGAGATATAGGGTGTCAGTGGCGCGGGTTAAAGCGGTATACAGCCATCGCAGGTAATCCTTTTCTATGCCTTCGGGTAAATATGGCTGTTCTACGAAAACAGTGTGCCACTGACCGCCCTGAGACTTGTGGCACGTTATGGCATAGGAGAACTTTACCTGCAGGGCATTGAGATATTTATTATTCTTGACCTGTATAAATTTCCTGTAGGCGTTCGACTCCTCTTCGTAGTCTTTCATCACTTCCTGGTATAATTTATTGCCGTCTTCATAGGTGAGTGCAGGTGTCTCCGCCATCAGTGTGTCCAGCATCAGCACTGTCTCAAAAGGACGCATTCGCGGGTAATCAACCATCCGTATCTTTACTTCAGCAAAACGGAATCCGTAAAGTTCCTTGATCCCAAATAGTTCAAGGATCTCAATGATATCGCCATTAGCGATGAAACCAGCTTCGGAAGTGGGTTTGATCCAGAAATAATTGTTACGGACAACCATAAGATAATCACCGGGGGAGATTTCATTCTCATTGAAAAGAATACGCGACCTGATCTGCTGGTTGTATAGATTTGCCCTCTTATTTGATCTTACAATAATTGCTGTGTCTTCATATCCCAGGTTGCTGTAGGCAGAATTTACCGCATCCATGATCTCATAGCCGTCAATAAGCCGTACTATATCGTTGTAACCATTCAATTCAAGTTTAAGGCTGTTGAATTGTTCATTTTTAATCTGCTCGCGTACAAGGGTTGCGTTGTGCAGGATGCCTGAGTTTTGCGCCTGCCTCACGACCTCCGTCAATTCTCTGTTTAATACGGGTTTATTGTATCTCAATTCAAGATTGGCTATGTCCAGGGCGGGGCTTACATTCAACTTTACCGGAGGCAATTGAGCGGTATCTCCTATGAGAAGCAATTTACAGCGATAACCGGAATACACGAATTCCACCAGGTCATCCAAAAGAGAACCACTTCCGAAAAGACTGCCCTGGCCGGAGAGATCAGAGATCATTGATGCCTCATCAACTATGAAGATGGTATGCTTAAGTTTATTAGGCTGCAAGACAAACTGCATTTTACCACTCTTTGAATATCGCGGTGAATAGATCTTCTTATGAATAGTAAAGGCCTCTTTACCCGAATATGAGGAAATTACCTTGGCCGCTCTTCCGGTGGGAGCCAGCAGCATTGCCGAGCGTTTGACCTTCCATAGCGTATTGACAATGGTACTGACCAGCGTGGTTTTTCCTGTTCCCGCATAACCTTTTAAAACATAGATCTCCGGTTTGGGATCAATGATAAAGGTGGCAAGATCGTGCAGAACCTGATCCTGGTGAGCCGTCAATTCAAAAGGAAAACGTGATTTTAATTCGTTATAGAATTCGGGAGCATTCTGGATCATCTGGAGGTGGGTAACGCGGGCTTTGTTCACAATAAATACCGTGTGAACAAGATATAAATTGATTTTTATTATCATTCACTTTAGCGAATAAAAAAAAATTGTAGATTTGCGTAACACCACGAATAACAATAAATAAACTAACTATGTTAAAAGTCATTATCGCCGCGGTTGTAGTTGTTTTGCTCACCATTGGTATTGTTTACCTTATAGACAAGTTTGTGCCAAAAAAAGCAAAGCCTCTAATCCTGCTAGGCCTGTGGATTTTAATTGCGTTTCTTGCTTACAAGACCTTTATGTCGGTTTACGGGGAAATTCAGTTTAACAAAATCAAGCAAGATCGGTATGCTGTAGTTATTGAAAGTCTTATAGACATCAGGGATGCTCAGTTGGCTCACAGAACCGTTACCGGAAAATTTGCAGATAATTGGGATGGGCTGGTCAGGTTTATTGATACTGCCGAGTTCACCATTACCCAAAGACGCGATACCAGCGTTCTGGATGAGGAAGCCACAAAACGTTTCGGGGGTGTAGAAACCTTTAAAGATATTGTGATCATCGATACCCTGGACTTTGTCCCGGTTAAAGATTCACTGTTTGGAGCGGATGATCGTTACAAAACCATGATGAATTTGCCGGTTGGCAAGACAGATGAGAAATTCGAATTAAAATCAGGAATGCTTGATCAGAACGGAATCAATATTGCGGTCTTCGAGGTTCGTGCTCTTAAGAAATGGATACTTCACGACCAGGACCCATATCTCATAGCCAAGGAAAACCAGGTAGTATCGGTTGACGGAGTAAATGGTAATGCCATCAAAGTTGGCTCTATGGAAGAAGTGAATACCAATGGAAACTGGCCAAAAAATTACTCAACTAAAGAATAATATTAACGACTTAAGCGCGAATAAACTGTCCATTCAGGTTAGCTTGAATGGACTTTATTTTTGTATTCTCGACTCCTATTCCAATAAGATAGACCACTTTAAAAGGATTGAATTCGAAAAGCGACTGAGTGATGAGGATCTTTTAGGAAGGATGGTGAACGAGTTTGAAAGCGAACCGGCACTGAATAAAACCTTTCAATCGGTAAAGGTCATCTATGATAATGATCTTTCTGTAATCGTGCCCCAGGCATTGTTTGACGAAAATCACCTTGCCGATTACTTGAAATTCAATGCAAGAATGCTTAAGCACGACTATATCTCCCACGACCCCATTAAGGTCAACGACAGCGTATGTGTTTACATTCCTTTTATGAATATCAACAATTTCCTGGTTGATCGATTCGGGGCTGTTGATTATTGCCATTTCTCCTCTCTTTTGGTAGAATCTTTATTAAAAGCCGAGAAAAACCTGGTCAACCGGCGTATGTATGTGAATGTCTCACCGGGAGTAATGCATATTGTGGTTATAGATCAGAACAGCCTGATCTTATATAATTCCTTTGAGTACACCACCAAGGAGGATTTTATTTATTATATCCTGTTTACAGCTGAACAGCTGGAGCTTAATCCTGAATCCGTTGCCCTTATCCTCTTCGGTCATTTGGAGGAAAGAGATGAATTTTATAAGATGGCCTACAAATATATCCGTCATGTTGAAATGCTTCCGGTAGAAACCGAGATCGAAATTGAGGAAGTGATTAAAGATGCCGTATTAAGGGAATATGTCCTGCTGAACAGTTTTTAATGCGAATTATCTCCGGAATACACAAAGGGCGGAAGATCTTCGCTCCTAAACAACTTCCCGTGCGGCCAACAACAGACATGGCCAAGGAAGCCCTGTTCAATATTCTGTCTAGCCAATACTATATCGATGAGTTAAGGATCTTGGACCTTTTCTGCGGAATAGGCAGTATCAGTTTTGAATTCGCCTCACGGGAGGCAGCGCAGGTTACAGCTGTCGATTCTCACAGGGGATGTTTGAGCTTTGTGCGAAATACCGCCGAAAAACTGGGTATGGATATCACTACCATACAAAGTGACGCCTTCCGTTACCTTGAGGCGGCTGCGGGAAAATGGGATATTATTTTTGCAGATCCGCCCTATGATCTTGATAAGGAGCAGTTTGAAAAGATCGCAGACATTGTATTTAAATATAACCTGCTGCATGAGAACGGGGTTTTGATCATAGAACATTCGAAGCGAATGAGCTTATCCGGCCTTCCGGGTTTCAGCAAAGTCAAATCGTACGGTAGCAGTGCTTTCAGTTTTTTCAGTAATTAATTCATTCAATGAAAATAAGTACTTGCTTTAATCAGGGAATTTGACTATCTTGGAACAACTTACTTCCTAAATGACCTCATTTCTGAACGGTCTTTTAACTAATTTATGGCTTTTGGGCTCAAATCTGTATTTGAATTTGTTATGGTCTAGTTAAGGACTATTAATTCAATTAAATATTAACCAAAAACCAAAATTATGAAATCAATTAATACGCGGTTATTGTCGTTTTTTGCCGCAGTTCTTATTCTGGGATATTCCTATGGACAAGAAGAAAAAAGTTACCAGGGCTATGCGGTTCATGAAGATGTCGTAAAGCCCTCGAAAATGGCTCAGTATGAAGCCGTTGCCAAAGAGTTCACCGAATTGATGAACAAATACAAGAATGAAGTTGATGGGCTTCAATATTTGTGTGCCTCTACCGATGATCTGCGCTACCTCTTTGTCTGGCCCATCGATAATATGGCAGACCTCGATAAGAACCCTGTAGGAGAAGTAAGGGAGAAAGTTGGAGCGGAGAAATTTGATAAAATTATGGCCAGGATGGATGAATGCTACGACAAGCACTTTACCTATACCCTTACCCTCGACAAAAAGATGTCGTACATGCCGGAAGGAATAAGCCAGACCCAGGAAGGCATGAACTACAGAGAGTATCACTATTACTATACCACTCCCAGCATGATGAAAAAGTTGGCAGAAGCGGGAATGGAAATCAAAAAATATCACGAAAAGAATGATTCAGGTGCGAATTACAGGATCTATCGAAGCGGTATGGGGACATCAGATGCGTTCTTCATGGTTGCGATATCGGCCAAGGACCCTGCTGATATGGCCCAGAGACAACAGTCGATGATGGCTAAACTCGGACCAGAGTACCAAACTCTTCTTCAGAATGCTTTAAAATATTCTACTCGCTATGAAAAGCAAACGGGTTGGATCAGACCAGACCTATCTGTTGCACAGTCGCCCGTTACCAAGAAAAAATAATGTTAACAAAAAAATCAAGCCCTCTTTTCGTCTTTTTCGATAAAGACTTAGAGGGCTGTAAATCAATTTATTAATCAATTAAAAGAATTTAGGAATAATGAAGTATTTTAAAATTAAGAGAATTATGACATTGGGTCTTATGCTCCTCATTGTCAACACCTTTGCACAGGAACAGGAAAGAAGGTGGCAAATGTATGAGGTTCATGAGGACCAGGTAAAACCGTCCAAAGTAGCCGAATATGAAAAGGCAGCCAAGAATTTCGCAGACAAAATGAGGGAACACAATGTCACCGAAGGAGGCTTTTTAATGACCAGCACCAATAATCTGCGATATATGTACGTCACCCCGATTGATAGTTTAGGGCAACGGGATGCTGCTATGGCCGAATTATGGGAGAAGATGGGCCAGGAAGATTTCGGTGAAATGATGTCAGGATTTGACGGTAGTTATGACCGTCATGGCAGTTATGTCATTATCATGGACAAAGAATTATGTTACATGCCTGACGGTTTAACACAGACTCCGGAAGGTGAAAATTATCGGAAATTTTACTATGTCTATTTTAATCCCGACGACGGACGCGCAATGCGTGATGCCATGAAGGGTGTAAAGGATCTTTTTGAATCAAAGAAATCAAAGGTTCATTACAGGGTATACCGAAGCGGATACGGAAATATGGATCAATTCTATATGGTTGCCGTTGCAGCTAAAAATCCCGTTGAAATGGCACAGAAATCAATGGACAACCAGGCACTTCTTGGTGAAGACTCCAAAACGGTCTTTGATAAAATGATGAGCCTTGCTATAAAAATGGAAGAATATACCGGGTGGATCAGACCTGAATTAGGTTACACACCTGCTAAGAAAAAATAGTTAAACAAAAACAATTAAATAAATATTAATTAACCACTAAAACGGATTACATGAGAAAATTTTTTGCACTGCTAACAGCCATAATATTGTTTACAGGCTGCCAGGAACAGAGGTATTTTGCCGATTCTCCTGAAACAGAAACCCTAAAGGCCGCTGTGGCCGCTTATGAAAATGGAGACTGGGATGAATGGCGAAGTCATTTTTTAGATACCGCCAAAATATATGTGAATTCTACAGAAGCACAGAGCCTTGACGACAGGCAATCTGACCTGGCCGATCTGACGTCAGCCTGGGAGAATTATGGTTTCGAAAAAGAGGATGCCTACTGGGAGTCTGTCATTGATAAGGAAAATGAGTCCTGGGCATATTACTGGGCAACACATACCGGTAAATTGAAAGGCAGTGATAAAACACTTCGTATTCCTGTCCATCTTGCCATGCAGATCGTTGACGGGAAAATTGCCGAGGAACATGTTTATTTCGATGCCACCCAAATCAATACCATTATGAGTGAACTAATGGCAGCTGCAGCAGCTGCTGAAGCAGCCGCCTCAGAAGGTGGAGAAGAAGGGGATATTGAATAATCAATATTTTACTAACCAACCAAATTTAAAAGCAAACCCTTTCCAATTCTGGAAAGGGTTTGTTAATAAAGCCGGTCTGTAAGCCGAATTCTGTCCCTGCAGTATATACTGCCGGGCCTTATCATTTATCTGAGACTGATGTTACCACCAGCCTTTAGCTGCCTACCCTCCAACATTGCCCGCGCAAGGCTCAAACGATGGTTTACATGGCATTGCACCACATAGAGTTTACCTGATTTCACTACAGCTTAACCTGTACATTCTTTCTG
>JBFKFP010000052.1:0-16241 GCA_041618535.1 Flavobacteriaceae bacterium | reverse complement strand
TGAACAAGAATCCCGGGAGCTTACTGCGGGAAAAGGTTTCAGGATACTTGATGATAAAATTGTAAAGCTTCCTGATTTTACAAATGCTTCACCGGATTGGTTAGCAAGGGAATCGAGTTTTGTTGCTGTTCCGTTGATACGCGTTTTTGAAGAGTTGCAGCGACAATATGACGTTAAGGTCATCTTGAGTGAGAGTATCGATGAGAATAAATTATTCTCCGGTACCATAACCCATTCTGATCTTGAAAAAGCTCTGCAGTCAATTTGCCTTCCTTTGAAATTGAATTATCAAGTCAATGATAAAACAATCTCCATCTCCCAATGATTAGGCCTGAAAAAGTTTTCTTTCTATCTGTGCTCCTGAGTATAGCATTTTCCGTCTATGCACAGGACAGGAACGACGATATTCAAATTCCTTTAACTACAATATTGGCCGAATTAGAGGTCGAGCACGATGTTAAATTCTCCTATTCACCGGAAGACCTCACAGGATTAATGACCACAGCGGTTTTAAAATACGACTTAAACATTGCTCTCTCCGAGTTATCTGCCAGACTTCCCCTAAGCTTCAAATTTATTGATGACCGGTATATAACTGTAACTGTCCTTCTAAGGGAAGTGGAGATTTGTGGTCGTATAATCGATGAAGAATCAGGAATTCCGCTTGAGACTGTATCAGTCAGGGTTCTGGGCCGTCCTGAAGGTAGTATTACAAATGCTGAAGGTATTTTCAAGTTAGGGTCTGTTTCTATAAAGACCAAGGTGGAAATTTCGTTATTGGGATATGAGACGTTGAATTTATCGGTGATAAGCTTCCTTGATAAGACAAATGAGTGTCCTGATATTTTATTAGGAGAGATGCCCTATGAACTAAATGAAATTGTCCTGACCAAGTTTCTGACTACCGGACTTCAATCCAGAACCGATGGAAGTCTTGAGCTCAATACTGCCAAGTTCGGTATCCTTCCGGGACTTACTGACCCGGATGTGCTGCAATCCATTCAGGCTCTCCCCGGAGTTGAGAGTATCAATGAATCTATTGCCAATATAAATGTAAGAGGTGGTACTAATGACCAGAACCTCATGCTTTGGGATGGAATTAAAATGTATCATTCGGGTCATTTTTTTGGCCTGATCTCGGCATATAATCCAAATCTTACCGAAAAGGTGATTGTGATTAAAAATGGAACCAGTGCTGAATTTTCTGATGGAGTATCGAGCACGGTAAACATGCTGACAGCAGATAAAATCGGTGATGAAATTCGCGGTGGAGCAGGAGTGAACCTGCTGAGTGCAGATGCATTCCTTCAGATTCCATTTTCTAAGAGAATTGGTCTCCATCTATCCGGAAGGCGGTCTATTTCAGATGCTGTTACAACGCCAACCTTCGACAATTATTTTGAACGAAGTTTCCAGGACAGTGATATCTCAACCCAGGCTGAATCCAATGAAAATTCAGAGATTAAATCTGATTTCCGTTTTTATGACTTCAGCGCTAAATTATTGGTGGACTTCAATAATGATCATGCGTTTAGAGTTAATTTTATAAGTATTGATAACGCATTGAATTATACTCAGGTTACAACTGATGAAAGCAGTCAGTCTGTCAATTCAAGTGAGTTGTTTCAGAGAAACTTGGGTGGTGGATTTAAAATACGTTCAGATTGGTCTGATAGGTTCTCAACCTTACTTCAGGGTCACTACTCTCGATATAACGTGGAATCTGATGATTTCAGATCGACTTCAGATCAAAGGTTGTCACAGGCGAACGAGGTGTTGGAAACGGGTATAAAATTCCATGCGCTGTTTCATCTATTTCCATTTTTGGACCTCAAATCGGGATACCAGTTCAATGAAACCGGAATTTTAAACGAAACTCTTGTAAGCGCACCATCTTACGAGCGGACAAAAAAAGATGTCTTGTTAAACCATGCCATTTATCTCGAGGGAGAATACCATAAGGGAAATACTTATCTACGACTTGGTGGCAGGTTGAATTATTTCGAAAAATTTCAAAAATTCATTTTTGAACCCCGGTTGGTTTGGAGACAAAAGATCAGTGATTATTTTGCCTTATCTGTCAAAGGCGAGTTTAAGAACCAGTCTGCAACCCAAATAGTAGATTTTCAGGATGATTTTCTGGGAGTTGAAAACAGGCGCTGGATCCTGGCAAACGGAGAAGACATACCCATTTCAGAGAGTAAACAAGCCTCCTTTGGGCTTGAATATTCGCAGGATCGACTTCTGATATCCGCTACGGCCTTTTTTAAGGAAGTTGAGAATATCACGGCCTCCAGTCAGGGATTTTACAACAGTTTTCAATATGTAAAGGCAACTGGTAGGTATGAAGTACAGGGTATAGAGTTCTTGCTTAATAAAACATCAGATCGGTATAGTGGCTGGGTAAGCTACACATCTAGTATTAATGATTACGAATTCCCCGATTTAACTCCTTCTCGATTCCCGAATAGTTTCGACATCAGGCATTCTGTCTCGGCCGCTTTCAACCTGAATATTTTCGATTCGTTTGAGATATCATTGGGTGGCCTATGGCGAACCGGGACACCCTATTCAGCACCTGTACCAGGTAATGAAACAATCCAAAACGGCAGTTTCACCGTGGTTAACTATGGCGATCCCAATAACTTGAGATTGGATGACTTTTACCGCTTGGACAGCTCAATCCGCTATTCATTCAATCTTACGCCTGAAATTATGGGATCTCTACGCGCAGGTGTCATAAACCTGACAAACCGTAAGAATATCATCAATCGTTATTATGAAGTTGATCCGGATGATTCTGAAAAAACCATTCAGGTCGATAATGTTTCCCTTGGGATAACGCCGAATATAAGTTTAAGAATAAATTTTTAAGCATCGATAAAAGGTAAAAAAGATCGATAAAATGTTTATTTTTGATTAAAAATTAATAGTTTTACACAAAATCCCAATGACTATGAACCTAAAGAAAAACCTGTTTCTCCTGCTTATGTGCTTGGTATCGAACACCATATTCTCACAGGAAAATATCGATGATCTTCTTGCTGCCGGTATAGAGGATGCGAAGCGCTTTAGCACAGATTATTTGTTTCCGGCTACCGAAGGGGTGGCCTATGGAATTAATAACGGATGGTTTAATCATGGAAAGGCCATGGACCAGTTCGGCTTTGAGTTTTCGATCCAGGCTAATGCCGGATTTATAGCTGATGAAAAGAAATCATTTGATCTTAGGGTTGCAGAATATAACAATGTCCGTTTCCCTGATAATAGCCCGTCTAGATCGGTAGCTACCGCATTGGGGCATAATGATCCTGATGTAACCGTTATCGTGACCTATGATGATCCTATCTTTGGAGAGGAAGAAATTGAATTGACCCTGCCAACAGGTATCGGGGCAGCCGATTTGAATCTTGTTCCAACCGCCTTTGCACAGTTGAGTTTTGCACCATTCAGCGGAACCGAATTGAAGGTCCGCTACTTTCCCGAGATCAACTACGATGATGCCAAGCTGGGCCTGTATGGTATCGGGATACAGCAGGAATTCACACGGTGGCTGCCTGTTGAAAAGCTCTGGCCAGTCGCGGTTTCAGGGGTCCTGGCTTACACGCATCTGAATAGTTCCTATAACTTCACAGATTCAAGTGTTGTAGAAGGTGAAAATCAGCGGGTGGAAACAGATATAAATTCAATATTGGCTGAAGTTGTCGTCTCTACCAGATTAAAAGTGATTAATTTTTACGCAGCTATGGGATACCTGAGCGCAAAATCAAATTCCGACCTGCTTGGCACTTTCAGGGTATCGAACGGGATATTATTCTCTGAAGAAATCGTTGACCCCTTCTCGGTTGAGGAAAAATACACCGGTATCAGGACTACTGTTGGAGCCAAACTGCAACTGGGCTTTTTCGGGTTGCATGCCGACTATACCTTAGCCGAGTTTAACAGTGCTAATGTCGGACTTGGTTTTTCATTCTGAATTTTATTTTTAAAACATACATTTTCAGCGCCTGATTTAGTCGGGCGCTTTTTTATTTCCCGCCAATTAATTCGTAATTTTGCAGTCGAAATTGAAACACTAAAATATTATAATAAAAGTATCATATGAAAGTTACAGTTGTTGGAGCAGGAGCTGTTGGAGCCAGCTGCGCCGAATATATCGCCATTAAGGATTTCGCCTCTGAGGTTGTATTGTTGGATATCAAGGAAGGATTTGCCGAAGGCAAGGCCATGGATCTGATGCAATGTGCCTCGCTGAATGGTTTCGACACCAGGATCACGGGTACAACTAATGATTATTCAAAGACTGCCGGAAGTGATATCTGTGTTATCACTTCGGGAATTCCTCGTAAGCCCGGTATGACCAGGGAAGAACTTATTGGCATAAACGCCGGGATCGTGAAGACTGTTTCCCAAGGCCTGCTTGAACATTCCCCTGATACCATTTTGATCGTGGTAAGCAACCCGATGGATACGATGACCTACCTGGTGCATAAATCCACAAACCTTCCGAAGCACAGAATTATAGGTATGGGCGGAGCTCTTGATTCTGCGAGATTCAAATACAGGCTTGCCGAAGCCCTTGGTGCTCCAATCAGCGATGTTGACGGGATGGTAATCGGAGGACATAGTGATAAAGGGATGGTGCCTCTTACTTCGCACGCCACAAGAAATAGCATCAAGGTTACCGAGTTTCTTTCTGAGGAAAGGTTAGAACAGGTTAAGGAGGATACCAAAGTTGGCGGAGCAACCCTGACCAAATTACTTGGAACTTCGGCCTGGTATGCCCCCGGAGCTGCAGTCAGTGCTTTGGTTCAGGCCATCGCTTGTGATCTGAATAAAATGTTCCCGTGCTCGGCTATGCTTGAAGGCGAATATGGCCTTAATGACATTTGTATTGGTGTTCCTGTTATCCTTGGAAAGAACGGAATTGAGAAGATCGTCGAGATCGAATTGAGCGATGCTGAAATGGCTCATATGGAGGAAAGTGCCGCCATGGTTAAGAACGTCAATGACCTGTTGGATGTCTAGGATTAACCGCGTCTGATAAACCTTAAAAAGCCCCCTTATACTAGAGCAACTTAATCGTTGCTCTTTTTTATTAAATCGATTAAATGTATTGGCAATTCACGGCGTAAACCCTATATTTGCTCGTTTTTAAAATTCAGAAATCAAAATCAACGCGTAATGCAGAATAAAGGATTAGTCAAGTTATTTGCAATCTTATTCGGATTAGTCAGTATTTACCAACTTTCATTTACTTTCAAGGCTAATCAAATTGAAGACGCCGCACGTGAATATGCCGTAGAAAAGGTGTCTGCAGACCAGCCGGACTACGATGCCCTAAGGGGATTAGAGGAAGCCCGATACCTCGATTCGATCTCAGCACTGGATCATGTTTTTAACATGGGAATTGCCAAGTTCAAATATAACGAGGTCAAAGATAAGGCGATGAACCTCGGTCTGGACCTGAAGGGAGGGATAAACGTGATCCTGCAAATTTCAGTTAAGGATATCTTGATAGGGTTGGCCAACGAGAGTACCGACCCGATTTTTAGAAAGGCACTGGCCGATGCTGAAGAGATTCAGAAAAACAGTCAGAACACCTATCTGGAGGATTTTTTCCTGGCTTTTGAAGCGATCAAGGGAGATTCCAAACTGGCTTCACCTGATATTTTCGCTAACAGGACGCTTAGCGAGGAGATCACTTTTAACATGAGTGATGAGGAAGTGAAGCCGATTTTACGGAGAAAAATAGATGAATCTGTAGTATCAGCCTTCGAGGTACTGCGCAAGCGTATTGACCAGTTTGGGGTGACCCAGCCGAATATCCAAAGACTTGGGAATTCCGGTCGTATCCTGGTAGAGTTACCAGGTGCAAGGGATGTTAATCGTGTAAAAAAACTACTTCAAGGCACGGCTCAACTCGAATTCTGGGATGTTGAGAATTCCCAGAAATTAGGCACCTTCCTCGGACAAGCCAACCAGGCCTTGAGGACAAGTAAAAGCCCGAAACAATCTGAGGACACCATTGAAGAAGAAGGTATAGACGATGAAGATTCTCAGATTGATGAACTCCTTGGAGAATCTGATATTGACACCACAGCAATTGACCAGGATACCGATCTTAGCAAGAGCTTTTTCTATGCTCCTACCGTGCCTTCGGCAATGGTTTCGATCGAGAAGGCAGATAAGCAGGTGGTAAAGGCCTACCTGGAATCTGATGAAGCGAAAGCTCTTTTACCTGCTGATGCGAAATTTACCAAATTTGCTTTTGGTATCGAAAATGAAGATATCGACTATGTGAATGTTTACGCACTTAAAGGAAACCGGGAGGATAAACCCGAACTCAGCGGTGCCGTGATCACTGATGCAAGGCAGATTTATGATGAATTCAGCAAGCCTGCTGTATCAATGGATATGAACCTTAAAGGCGCCAAGATTTGGGAAGAGATGACAGGTCGTGCCTTTAACCAGCAGTCTCAGATCGCAATTGTTCTGGATGATATTGTTTATTCTGCTCCGGGTGTAACCACGGGGCCTATCAGTGGTGGTAGCTCCAGGATCACCGGGGACTTTTCACTAACCGAGGCTCAGGACCTTGCCAACGTGCTCCGGGCTGGTAAATTGCCCGCTTCTGCAGATATTGTTCAGGCTGAGGAAGTTGGTCCGTCATTAGGCCAGGAAGCTATAGATACAGGGAAGAAGTCATTCGTAATTGCACTTTTACTGGTCTTGATATGGATGGTCTTTTATTATGGTAAGGCTGGTTTCTTTTCAGACGCTGCCCTTATCCTAAATATCTTATTGATCTTTGGCATACTGTCTGGACTAGGTGCCGTGCTGACCCTGCCGGGAATAGCAGGTATCGTCTTAACGGTTGGTATTTCGGTTGACGCCAACGTTCTAATTTACGAACGTGTGCGAGAAGAGATCGCGAAAGGTAAAAACCAGAAGGAATCTGTAAAGGATGGGTTTAGCAATGCTTTGTCCTCTATTCTTGATGCCAACATCACAACTGGTTTAACGGCCTTGATACTATTTGTATTCGGAACAGGTCCTATCAAAGGATTTGCGACAACCCTTTTAATAGGTATTGTAACATCATTGTTCACTGCCATCTTCATAACCAGGCTATTGATTGACTGGTACGTGAATAAAGGAGGCAAACTTGATTTCTCGACAACCATCACAAAAGGTTTATTCAGGAATATCAATATCGATTTCCTTAAAAAGAGGAAGCTGTCCTACATGGTCTCATTCGTGATCATTATCGGAGGACTGGCTTCTTTGTTCACTACCGGGCTCGATCAGGGGATCGATTTCGTGGGAGGACGTACTTACCAGGTGCGCTTTGCCCAGGACATCAATCCGGGCGAGGTTAAATCGGCTGTTGATGCCACATTCGGAAGCTCGGAGGTGAAGACCATTGGGAACCCCAATCAATTAAAGATATCAACCAAGTATAAGATTGAGGATAATTCTGCTGAGGCCGATGAGGAAGTGCAGCGCGCCTTATATGATTCTCTTCTTCCGTTCCTGCCCGATGGTATAACTTATGATCAGTTTGTAGCCGGCGAAAACAATATCGGGAAAATGTATTCAGGTAAAGTCAGTCCTACCATTGCTGATGATATCAAAAGGTCATCGGTATGGGCTATCCTCGGATCATTGATCGTCGTATTTCTTTACATCCTGCTTCGGTTCAAGCGATGGCAGTTCTCACTCGGGGCTGTTGCAGCTGTATTTCATGATGTACTCATCGTATTGGGGATCTTCTCAATCGCGTGGCGTTTTATGCCGTTCAGTATGGAGATTGACCAGGCATTTATCGCAGCTATACTTACGGTTATCGGTTACTCACTGAACGATACGGTTGTTGTATTCGACCGTATCCGTGAATTCCTGAACGAGCACACCAGCTGGGAGTTCGACCGTACGGTTAATTCAGCTTTGAACAGTACGCTGAGCCGAACTTTGAATACCTCGCTTACCACCCTGGTGGTGTTGCTTGCGATGTTCATCTTTGGAGCAGACTCTCTGCGCGGACTTCTGTTCGCATTGATCGTGGGTGTGATCATCGGTACCTATTCATCTGTATTTATCGCGACCCCGATCATGCATGATACCTTGAAGAAACTTCACAAGAAGGATTGAAAAAGTCCAGAAATAAAAAATTAAAACCCCGGCTTTCAGCTGGGGTTTATTATTTTAATTCAGTGTGAAATCTATACTGTCACCAACCTTCAGGTTGAGCTGATCAGACAAACCGCCATTGATCTCGAACACATACTGCGCGGGGAAATTAGACGGCAGAGAAGATTCGTCCATGGGCTTGGCGTTCTTCTGGAAACTGACAATGGCTTTACCGCTCCCGATATAGATAATATCAAGCGGAATATAGGTGCTTTTCATGTAGAACGACCTCAAATTTGAGTCAGGGAAAATAAACAACATGCCTTCATCATCCCCCATAGACCGCCTGTCCATCAATCCGCGCTGACGTTCATATTCGTCGTCAGCCACCTCTATCCTGAATGTGACCTTAAGGGAATCGGATTCAGAATCATAAACTCTCAGTTCACCGTCCTGCCTGAATTCGATCTTGATGGGCTGAACTTCTCTTTTGCCTTCCTCTTTGCATGATGATATGCTGAGAAGCAGTCCTAGGCCAAGTAAAGTCGAATATTTCGCAATTCTGATCATCGTCGTTTTGGCTTGTGAATGAACATAAAATAAAGCCCGATCAGGATAAACGGAACACTCAGAACCTGCCCGGTGTTCAGTCCGAATATCCAGTCTTCCCGTCCGTCCACCTGTGCAATCTTGAAACGTTCCACAAAAAGCCGAATTGTGAAAAGAAGAACAAGAAACAGGCCAAAAAGGAATCCTGGTTGCCCTCCCTTTCCCTTTTTCCAATAAAGGAAATACAGACTCAGGAAAACGAAGATATACCCGAAGGCTTCGTACAGTTGCCCGGGATGCCTGGCCAGGTCGTCATATTGCTTAAAGATGATTCCGAAATCACTGTTGGTTGGTTTACCTATCATTTCAGAATTAAAGAAATTCCCGATACGGACAAAAATGGCTCCTATGGCAACCGGAATAACGATGCGGTCGAGAATCCACAGAACAGATCGTTTAAGTTTTTTACGGTTGTACAAATACATGGAGATGATCATCCCGATGGCCGCACCATGGCTGGCCAGTCCTCTGAATCCATAGAACTTGTATCCTTTTATCCCAAGTATACTTCCATTAGGATCTTCTCGTATAGGCAGTAATATCTCTATCAAATGGTCTTTGAAATAATCCCAGCTGTAGAAGAATACCTCTCCAAGGCGGGCTCCAAGAAGCAATCCGAGCACCGAATAGATAAATAGTGAATCCAGATTGTCCTGGGTTTCATTTTCACTCTGGTAGATCTTCTTCATCAGATAATATCCGATAAGAAATGCCAGTATCCACATTAAACTGTAGTAATGAATTGTAAAACTATCGCTGATTTTGATTCCTTCGGATGAAGGGTCCCAGACAATCTGTAAAAAATGCATAGGTTATTATTTGGTTGTAAATATAGACATTCGAATTGTAATTGTATGACCCTTTATCAACCCTCATTCCTGTCCTTATCGCGCTTTTCGGGAACGGGATCAAAGCCCGAACCACCATAGGGATGGCAACTCAGAATCCGTTTGATGGCCAGTCGGCCGCCATGCCAGATCCCATGGCGTTTTAAAGCTTCAGCCGAGTAGTGAGAGCAGGTTGGCTGATATCTGCAGGTGGATGGTAAAATAGGTGATATCAGGACTTGATAGGCCCTGATAATAAATATGAATGGAGCGATCAGTATTCGCTTTAACATGGATCAGTTGGTCGAAAATGTGGTACCCTCTTTACCGTCTTTTAGTTGAATTCCGATGGCAGCAAGCTCATCACGTATCTTGTCTGACATGCCAAAGTCTTTATTAGCGCGAGCTTCCGCTCTCAGTTTGATAAGGATTTCAACAGTTTCAGCTAATTTATGTCCGCTTTCAGCCTGAGTGGATTCGTTTTCAAGTCCGAGCACATCAAAAGCTAAGGCGTTCATGGTTTGTGAAAGGTTTTTGAGGTCGTTCTCACTAACCTTAGCCTTATTGTCCTTTACCTGGTTGATGAATTTGACTGCTGAAAAAAGTTCAGCGATCAAAATCGGGGAGTTGAAATCATCGTTCATCGCATCATAACAGTTACGCTTCCATGCTTCCACGTCGAATTCGGTGGTTTCGTTCGAAGTGTTCAGTTTGTCCAGACTATTGACTGCATCCATCAGCTTATTGTGTCCTTTTTCACTGGCGAGAAGCCCGGCATTTGTAAAGTCCAGGATGCTGCGGTAGTGTGCCTGCAGCATAAAGAACCTGGCAACGCTTGGTGAGTAGGCCTTAGTTATGTGAGGATTGTTCCCGCTTAAGATCTCATCCGGAAGAATATAATTGCCTGTGGATTTAGCCATCTTCTTACCATTCATGATGAGCATATTAGCGTGCATCCAGAAGTTTACCGGACTGAGTCCGTTACATGCTTCTGCCTGTGCGATCTCACATTCATGGTGGGGGAATTTCAAATCCATCCCACCTCCATGAATATCGAATTGCTCTCCGAGATATTTGGTGCTCATGGCGGTGCACTCCAGGTGCCAGCCCGGAAAGCCGTCGCTCCATGGCGAAGGCCACCTCATGATATGCTGGGGCTCAGCTTTTTTCCAGAGGGCGAAATCCTGGGGGTTGCGCTTGTCGCTCTGTCCGTCAAGCGTTCTTGTATTATGAATCAATTCTTCAATATTACGGCCACTTAATTTTCCATAATGATGAGATTCATTGTATTTCAGCACATCGAAATAAACGGAACCATTCACCTCATAGGCCAGCCCCTTGTCTAATATTTTCTTTATGATCTCGATCTGCTCTATAATATGGCCAGTTGCCGTGGGCTCTATGCTTGGGGGCAGAAAATTAAAGGTGTCGAGAATGGTATGAAAATCGACAGTATACATCTGAACAACCTCCATGGGCTCGATTTGCTCCAAACGGGCTTTTTTTGCAATTCGGTCCTCACCCTCGTCCGCGTCATTTTCCAAATGCCCGGCATCCGTGATATTCCTCACATATCGCACCTTATAGCCCAGATGCTTGAAATAGCGGAAGATCATGTCAAAGGACATGAAAGTTCTTACATTGCCAAGATGAACATTGCTGTAAACGGTGGGGCCGCACACATACATGCCTACATGACCCTCATTGATCGGTTCAAAATCTTCCTTCTGTCCGCTTAAAGAATTGTAGATCTTAATTTTTTGTTCTTTATAGAGCATTATCCGGCAAGTGCTTTTTATTAAAAGTCGGTATCGAGTTTGATATAATCCAGGAATTCTCTTCTGACCGATTTATCCTTGAATTGTCCTCTGAATTCAGAAGTGACCGTACTGCTTTCAATATCCTTAATGCCTCTCGAGTTAACGCAGAGATGCTTGGCATCAATTACGCAGGCCACGTCCTTTGTCTTAAGGATATGTTGCAATTCTTCAACGATCTGTATGGTTAGTCGTTCCTGAACCTGCGGCCGTTTTGCAAAATAATCAACGATGCGGTTCATTTTAGACAGGCCGACCACCTTCCCGCTGGAGATATATGCCACATGAGCCTTCCCTACAATAGGGAGGAGGTGATGTTCACAGGTTGAGTAGAGGGTGATATTCTTTTCAACCAGCATTTCGCCGTATTTGTATTTGTTTTCAAATGTAGAAGCGTTTGGTTTACGTTCCGGGTCAAGACCACCAAAAAGCTCATCAACGAACATCTTTGCAACTCGCTTCGGTGTTCCATTCAAACTGTCGTCCTGAAGGTCCAGGCCTAGGGTTTCAAGGATATGCCTGATATCATCCTTAATGATATCGATTTTCTCTTCCTTGGTAAGTTTAAAGGCATCCTTCCTCAAAGGGGTGTCTGATGAGGTGCCTATATGTTCATCGCCCAGTGAGTCGTAATTATCAGCGTTATTTTCCAGTTTCATAACCTAAGGTACTTATGCTCATTTAACAAGCCACAAAGATAGTTAATAAAAAATATCTTTCAGATGGTAGGAAACGGATTGTTAAGACTGTTATATACATAGATTGAGCATTATTTTCCTTTTATCGATTAATTAGCCCCAGTTAATTAAATTTTGCTAAATTTCAAGTTCCAACATATTTGAAAACGCTTATGAAATTGGGGTTAAATGGTCTGGCGTTGGTGGCAATGTTATTCTTTTCTTTTCTTACCGGGGCCCAAACAAATGTCGTTCAGGAGCATGCTCCATTAACAGCGGCAGAACTTTCGAAGTTGAAGGAGGTTTTTGCAGATCACCTTGAGGACCGCGTATTGAACAGACCGAATGTTTTGACAGAAATAAAGGACCTGTTGAGAAATAGGGTCGATATTGTGGAATTGAATGAACCCCGTGACCAGAAGCCTTGCAAACTGCTCTCGGAAGTTGCCCTTTACAAAGTTTTCAACCCCGATATAAAGCGAGACGAGAGTTTTGATCAGTCAAATTTCAATCCATTAAAATACGCGTTTAATTACCGCTTGAAGGGCGCCTCAATCTATCGTGTAGACAATACTGATTACTTTATTCTTATCAAAGCCCGACCCACAAATTAATCCGCCTGAAATGAAATCTTTCATAATATCTATAGCATTGCTTTTTTCGTATTCGCTTTTCGGGCAGATCTACACTATGCAAAATGGCAGTGTTACTACATGTTCGGGAACCTTTTATGATTCTGGTGGAAGTGCGAATTTCTATCAGAATGGCGAGAATTTCGTTTTTACGATTTGTCCCGATTCCCCGGGACAATTCATACAACTTAATTTTACCGAATGGTCAACGCAACCGGGTGCTGATGTCATGTTTATATACAATGGCCCTGATACGGCATCACCAACATTCAATGGAATGGGGTGGTCCGGAACAAACCTGGAAGATGGCCCGGGTCTTGTACAGGCTACTACCACTAACCCCGGCGGGTGCCTTACCATTGAATTTACATCCGATGTTACAGCAGCGTCCCAGGGCTGGGCGGCAATCATTTCATGTTTTGAACCCTGCCAGACAATAATTTCACAGCTCGATTCGGCTTCACCAGCTCCTAATGCAGATGGTTACATACGGGTTTGTCCTGATGAGGAGATCACCCTTGCCGGGAGTGGAGACTTTGAGCTCGACGGCACTGGTGCGACCTATCAATGGGTAGACCAGAACAATAATGTTCTAAGCAATAGTCCAACAGCAACCTTTTCCTTTCCTGATCCCGGGGTATATATTGTAAATCTAAATATCACCGATACCAATCCTTCCGGCTGTACGAATACCAACTTGTTAAATCAGGTCATTCAAGTTGCCACCGAACCAGATTTTAGCGGAACTGTGGCAGCTGATACTGAGATCTGTTTTGGCGAGACCACCACTATAGAAGGAGTCGTTTCTCCGGTCCAGTTCATCAACGATTGCACACCACCTGTGAGTGGAACTACCTTCTTACCTGATGGTTCCGGTGCTTCATATACAACATGTATTACCGTAGATTGTTATGATTCAAGCCAGACCCTGACCGACATCAGCCAGCTGATTAACATCTGCCTGAACATGGAACATACTTATCTGGGTGATCTGGATATTATTATAACTAGTCCAACCGGACAATCTTGCAATCTTAAGACGTTTGCGTCCGGAGGTGGAGGTACCTTCCTTGGGGGAGCAGATGATATCAGCGCCACAGATCCGGGTACCGGTTATGATTATTGCTTCTCAATGTCGGGGGCTGTAACCCTCGTTAATGGACCACAAGTGGCATTGCCAGAAAGTTTGCCTGCGGGAAACCTGTCAATCCAGCCGGGAACATACCTGCCGGAGGAGTCATTCGCCTCTCTTTTGGGTAGTCCGTTGAACGGGCAGTGGTGCATTGAAGTGATCGATAACCTTCTTATCGATAACGGCTATATTTTTTACTGGGGAATGGATTTCGATCCTAACCTTCAGCCACCGGAATTGTCCTTTACTCCAACCATTACCTCCGAAGGCTGGGACCCTGACCCTTCTATAACCGGACAGGTAGGGAATACCATCACTGTTCAGCCTGCCACCTCAGGAACCAAATGCTATACTTACCGCGTCACCGATGATTTTGGATGTGAATATACCGAGCAGGTTTGTATCGAGGTTAATCCTGAAATAATTAATGATACTCCGGACAACCTCGTAATTTGTAATGGTGGGCCGCCTCCTTATTTATATGACCTTACTCAAAATGATGCCGTCATCCTCGCATCTAATCCAAGTCCGGGAGACTTTGTGGTAACCTATTATGAAACCCAGGCCGATGCTGATAATGAAACTAATCCTATCCTTAATCCTTCTGCCTATACAGGTAATGACGGACAGGTCATTTATGTTCGAATAGAATACCTGTCAACCGATTGTTACGAGACCTCGTCTTTTACGTTGAATGTCTCAGGTCTTCCAACCATAAACCCCGCACCGAACCTGGAGACCTGTGATGACAATTCCAACAATGGTGTAGAAGAGTTTGATCTTACGGTTCAGGATGCCGGAATCCTCGGTGCGCAAGACCCGTCTGTTTTTAGTGTCTCCTATTACGCTACAGCTGCCGATGCTGCCGCAGGCACCAATGCTTTGGTAACCCCGTATACGAATATTGCCAATCCCCAGCCCATATATGTCAGGGTTGAGGCTGGCAGTAATGCGAGTTGCTTCTTCTCATCGGTCTTACCCGTTTTTGAATTGATCGTCAATCCGCGAGGGGTGGCCAACGATGTGCCCGATCTCGTTCTTTGTGACGATCCCTCAAATGATGGAACAGAAGCGTTCGATCTTGATTCACAGACAGCCACTGCTCTTGGCGGGCAGAATGCTGCCGATTTCACTGTGACCTATCATGAATCACAGGCAGAAGCCGATGCCGGAGTCAATGCACTTGTCAGCCCGTATAACAATATATCCAACCCTCAAACAATTTACTACAGGGTTGAGGAAAATCTCAATCCAGTTTGTTTTTCTACGAATACGTTTGAATTGATTGTAAATCCTTTGCCTGTTGTTGCAGCCATGAGCCCTCTGGAGGTATGTGATGATGATGCAGACGGATTTGCGGAATTTATGCTGGCCGATAAGGATACCGAAGCACTTAATGGGCAGACAGGAGTGAGTGTCAGCTATTATGAAACCCAGGCAGATGCAGATGCCGGGGCAAATCCCTTGTCAAGCCCTTATGTTAATCTATCGAATCCGCAGACTGTTTTCATCAGGCTGGAGAATGATACAACCGGGTGTTTCAACACAACTACTCTCGACCTTGAGGTAAATCCGCTTCCCTTAGCGAACACACCAACACCACTGGAGGCCTGTGATGATGACACAGATGGGTTAACCGAATTCGATCTTATTTCCAAAGACACGGAGGTTACAGGTGGTTTTCCGGGCATCCTGGTGAGTTGGCATGAATCTTTCTCAGATGCAGAGAACAATATTAATGCGCTTGCTTCGCCTTATACCAACATTAATCCGGTTACTCAAACGGTATATGGAAGGGTGTATAATGACTCAACCGGTTGCTTTGTAATTGTTGAACTTGTACTTGTTGTTAATCCATTGCCTGCCATAACAACCGTTTCCGATTTCGAACAATGTGATTACACCAACACTGGAGATGAGTCAGAACCGTTTGACCTTTTGTCAAAAAATGGAGAAATAATAAACGGACAAGCAGATATTACGATTTCCTACTATGGATCTCAGGCCGATGCCGGGGCAATGATCAACCCGCTGGTCAGCCCGTATATTAATGTGAGTAATCCGCAGACTATTTGGTATTCGCTTGAAAATGTAAATACCGGCTGCGTGAATATTGGAAGTTTTGAATTGGTTGTAAATTCCCTTCCGGCCCTTGTTTCACCTACTCCTTTGGAGGTTTGTGATGATTCCAACCCAGACGGTTTTACGGCCATTGACCTGACGGAAAAGAATGATGAGATCACCGGTTCAGATCCGTCCTATTCGTTGAGTTATCATCTTACTCAGGGCGATGCGGATGCGGGCATCAATCCTTTGGCGAATCCCTATACCAATATAAGCAATCCTCAGACGGTCTATGCCCGAGGGGAGGATATCAATACGGGTTGTTACACAACGGTTTCCTTGGATCTTGT
>JBFKFP010000051.1:0-16655 GCA_041618535.1 Flavobacteriaceae bacterium | reverse complement strand
TAAAGATCGATAAGGCCTTCAGGGGTGACTACCTCAATGATTTTATTATCCCTGTCAACCTTCTGAATAAACTCATCGTTCATCGGGATCAGGATCTCTTTACCGTCCTTTTCAATCACGAATAATGACTGGGCGGTGCTGTCATTTACAGATACCACCGTCCCAACAGGCCCATATTTCGTATCCTGTACGGTAAAACCAATAATCTCGTGGAAATAGAAATCTTTGCCCTCGAGTTTCGGCAACAATTCCAGGGGAAGGTATAGCTCAGCCTTGAGCAGCTGTTCGGCCTGGGCCTCCGTATCGACATCCTCAAATTTTAAACGAAGCAGGTCGCTCTTATGGAATTGCGAGCGCTCAACGAAGAAGGGTAAAAAGTCTCTTCTTACCTGCATAAAAACCGCGTCCAGGTTCTCATACAACTCAGGCTGATCCGTATCAAGTTTTGCCAGCACTTCACCCTTGTAGCTGTACTTGCGAACAATGGTTCCAAGGTAAAAACAATCCGATTTCTTCATCTCAACAAAAAACCCGGCAAGTTGCCGGGCTTAAAGATATGAATTGTACTCAATTTATTCCTCTTCGTTAGATGCTGTTGGAGTTTCTTCCTCTTCAGCAGCAGTTTCTGTTGTTTCTTCAGAGGCCTCGGCCACTTCTTCAGCAGCTTCTTCCTCTTCCACAACCGGTGCTATTCTTGCCTCGTTAGCTGCTTTTTCAGCTTCCAGTGCCTTTGCCTTGGCATCTGCCTGAGCCTTTGCCAAATTGCTTTCTTTAGCCTGGATTTTCGCTTCTTTTTCCTGAAGCCAGGCAGCCAATTTCTTTTCGGCCTCTTCTTCTGTGATAGCGCCTTTTCTAACGCCTTCCGCAAGATGTTTTTTAAGCATCGCACCCTTGTAGGAAAGAATTGCGCGAGCAGTATCGGTTGGCTGGGCCCCGTTCTGAAGCCATTTAACCGCTCCGTCGAGGTCAAGCTCGATAGTTGCCGGATTTGTGTTCGGATTGTAAGCTCCTAGTTTCTCCAAATACTTTCCATCTCTTTTGGAACGAGCATCAGCTGCTACTATCCAATAGTATGGTTTACCCTTCTTTCCGTGACGTTGTAATCTGATTTTTACTGGCATAATGATTAAATTTTAAGGTACACGACCCTGGTTATTAATAAGGCGGCAAAGATATTACATTTTTCTGATTTACAATTAATACATTTTACTTTTTATCTTACATTTGGGTTCCTCAGATCAGGCTTTGAACTTTAAAATGGTTTTCGACATGGTAAAATTGTGCTTATCCTTATTTATTTTGATGCTGTTTTTCTCATGCGATGATGTACAATTCAACAACCCGGCTCTCCAGGGCATAAAGGATGGCACAGAATTATGGCGCGCAACTTACAGTGCTGCTGATATAGATGCAGGTGGACTTGTGGTTCAGGGAGGTAGTAATAATGAAATATTGAGTTTGGTCACAACCCGGGACAATGTCGGCACCTATTTGTTAGGAGGAAATTACCAGAGTGAAGCCCGGTTTGAGGACTCCGAAGGCAATATTTTTTCTACCTTAAATCCTCCTGACCCCAGTGTTTCTGTTTACCCGGCCGATGGCGAGATCGTTATTGTTGATTTTGAAAATTCAACCAACACGGTTTCCGGGACTTTCAAGTTCAATGCCTACACGGCAGATGGTTTGCAGACTGTGAATTTTATAGAAGGTGAATTCTACCAGATAAAGCTAACAGGAGGTCTATTGGTACTTGGAGGTGGCGTTAGCTGCCAGGATGCCGTGACGAACGTTGCCGAGGCCGAAGCTGCCTTTCAAGCTGCAGATAGTTCAATGCCGGAATATGCCGAGCTATGTAATGCCTATAAGGATGCATTGACCGTTCAGATCTTCTCCTGCGGTGATGGTACGGGAACCTTGCAGGGCATCATTGATTCGCTGGGTAACTGCAACTGATAGATCTTCTCAACAATAAAGAACTCTGCTGAAATAAAAAGCGATCTATTCAGGACCGCCTTTTATTATTTTACAAAATAAATTAGTCTATCGAAATCCAGCGGGAAATAAAAAACAACTGAATGTCTTTTTTTTGCCTTTATTTTTCTGAAATACCTACTTATCCAAGCTTTTGAGGTAATTGATCAGAAGCCACTGATCTTCTGCATCGGGGATTTTCTTTTCAAAAGCAGGCATGTCATCTCGACCAAAAAACGTTTTGTAATAGAGTTCCCCATCGGTTTGGGCCTTGATGGATCCGTCGGTAAAATCACCTACAGGAGTATCGAGACTGGCCGCTTTGGTGCCATCCCCTTTACCCTTAGATCCATGACAGGACTTGCAATGTTTCGAATACATTATCCTGCCAATTTTTTCATCATCATCAACATTAGCATATGGGTTGTCCATCTTCTTATACTTCGATGGGACCTCCCAGGGGTCCTGATTATTGACTGAGACAAACGACATCGTAAATAGGCCAATAAGTCCGATCAGAATTAAACCAGAAAAAAATGATAAGGTTTTCATAATTGATTTTTTTAGGAATGATTTGGTTTTATTTTACTCATTCTATATAAACTATACAATATATAACAAATTACGTACCAAATTATAACAATAAGCGAACTAGTTATTATAACCAGGGGGATTGGGGCATTCGCGGCGGCGGCCCACAGGCTTCGTTTTTCATCTCCCGGATCCCATTCCGTGGGGACACCCCATCGTCTGCTTAAGGTCAGGGTCTGGTCATTAAACTGATCGGAGTCCATAAGCTTAACCATAATTTCAACATTACCATCCTTATCTCCCGGAAGGTCTGCCGGGAATTGTACGCTTACCTCCCCGTCTTCATCTGTTTCATTAAAAACATCACCGATGGGTAAATTGCTAAAGGTTCGTTTTACATAGAAGTAAAGTTCAACAGCTTCAGCAGGGACCCCTGCCGTATCTGCAACCTTGGCGGTGATGGTCTTCTCTTCCTCGTTAAAGGATAGTTCAATTTGAGCGTCCTGCATATCGTCCTGCGCCAGAGTGCAGGGTGCAATCGCAAGTGAAAGCGCAAGGGTCATTGTTATTCGGAGGTTCCGAATAATGGCGGGTTTAAAAGAGTTCATTCTTGTTTTCATAACCTTATGCACTAATTTCAAATTCAGACTTCTTGTCTACCGGGATCACAGGCAACCACCTTATAAGGATCGTAATGATGAACAGGAACCATGCGAATGAGGAAATAGTGATGGTCCATTCCTCCCATGTCGGGATATAATGGCGATAGGACTCATCCACATCCTGGATGGGCAGGTAAGGGTGCTGAAGTGAAGGTATCACTATCAGGAATCGCTTGAACCATGCCCCCAAAATGACCAGCACGGAAATTATCGTGACCGGAAGGGGCTTTCGCATTTTAGGGATGGTCAGAAGTATGATTGGAAGAATCAGTCCTCCTATTTGAACAAACCAATACATTGGCGCATATTCCCCGACAAACAACTCAATTATGTGTTCTCCCTCAACACCAACCATTTTAAATGATGGCCCCAGATATTCATTTATATTGAAATACAGATAGACCAGTGAGAGAAGAACCAGCAACTTCGACATCTTGTCGAAATGTATGTCCGTTATATAATCTTTGAGATATAGACTTCTCCTTATGAAGAACATGGCGAAGATGATCACCGCTGCCCCTACCATGAAGGCACCGGAAACGAAATATGGCCCCAGGTTGGTACTGTCCCAGCCAGGCCTCCAGGTAGTGGCAAAAAGCCAGGAAGTTATTGTATGGATGGCGAAGGCTACCGGCAGCACGGAAATGGCCATGATTTTTGTGATCTTTGCCAGTAACTGCCTCTGCTTCGGATGGTTGCTCCAGTTTAATGCGAGCATCTTGTATAGCTTATGACGCCATTTAGGAATATTCTTAAGCCTGTCCCTGCATAGGGCCAGGTCTGGGATAAGCGAGATATGCAGCAGGATCAGACTGATTACCAGGTAGGTCGAAATAATAATAACGTCCCAGATGATGGGCGACTGAATCCGCATATACTTCAGCACATAGAAAAAACGGTCTGGTCTTCCCATGTCAACAATTATGATCACCGCAGCACATATGATAGCCGAAACAGCAATGATCTCAGATATTCTGGCCAGGGGATAGGCCCATTCGTTCTTGTTCAACTTTAGAATTGAGCTGAACAGGGACCCCACCAGGCTTACCGCCACAAAGAATACGAAATTCGAAATGTAAATTCCCCAGGACGTGTAGTCTCTCATCGCCGTGACTACCAGGCCAAATTTCAGCTGGCGATAATATCCAATAAGGCCGAGAATAATGAAAAACAGCAAAATCCCGATCCAGATCTTATAACGAATGGTAGAACCCACCAGGTAGCCTAAAAGTTCCTTTTCCCTTTTAGTTTTAAAGCCTTGTTTTGTTTCAGTCATGGTTTCTATGATTCTGAATTATCGGTTTTGGTTTCATCAAACGGGAACAGGCGATCAACAGGAGGCAGGTAGTAGACCCTTGGTGAAGTTCCCAGTTCCTCGAGGTATCTGTACCCGGCCTTGTCTTTAAGAAGTGTGCTCAGCCTAACGGTTTCCTCACCATTCGTGACGGTGTCATCAACTTCATCTCCGAAATAGATCACACCATTCGGACAGGCGGTCACACAATGAGGTAATTTATTTTCACGGAGCATGTCTGGACAAAAATCACATTTCCCCACTGTTCCAACCTCGCTCGGAATGCTGGTCTCTGGTGAATAAGCTAGATCGGATTCCTGATCGGGAGGAACACCCCAGTTGAATACTCTTGCAGAGTAGGGGCAGGCTGCCATGCAGAAACGGCATCCGATGCACCGCTCGTTATCGATCAAAACGATCCCGTCGGTCCGCTTATAAGTGGCTCCAACAGGACATACCTTTACACAAGGGGGGTTATCACACTGAAAGCATTTCTTCGGCATCCAGTAAGGGGCAGACTTGTCATTGTCCTTCATCTCGAGCACCTTGATATAAGGACGGTCAGGGGTAAGGTTATGATGCTTGTCGCAGGCATGTATACATTTCCTGGCATTCTTGCATTTGGCCAGGTCAACCACCATGACGAATTTCTTTCCGGGAATCCCCTTCCTGGCTTCCTTGGGAGGAGCCCCGTGGTGCTCCATCTCCTCCATCTGGGATTCTGGAATTTGAACCAGTTTCCCCTCAGGGGTTAGCACAGTGGTTTTCTTTTCGTTTTCGTTTTTACAAGAAAGCACCGAGCCCAGCCCCAAACCGGTGGCCGCTACAAGACCGCCAGTGGAGATATTTTTAATGAACCGTCTTCTTGAATCTGATTTCGAATCCTGCTGTCCCATTTTATCTTCGTATTTCTTAATTTGATGTGATTAAAGTTAGCCTCTAAAAACCTCAAAACAACTGACATATGTCATGTAAATGCTTCAGAAAAAAGGATATATTCGTTATTCATGAAAAAAGCCGGATCAAATGATCCGGCTTTTTTATAGTAGGTTCTGTATGGACTATTCCTCCAAAGTTCTTATGTAATTAACTATGAGCCAAACATCCTCCTCATCCGGGATCTTTTTCTCAAAATTTGGCATGTCATCCCGCCCGATATAACTCTTGTAGAATAGGGCTCCGTCTGACTGCGCCTGGAATTCAGGTGAAGAAAAATCACCGAGATCCCCGTTCATGTCAGCTGCTTTCGGACCGTCACCATATCCTTCTTTCCCGTGACATGACTTGCAGTGCTTACTGTACAATGATTTTCCAATTTCGAGATCCTCATCCGGATTGGTAGGATTTTTCATTTTTTCATATTTGGCCGGAACCACCCATTTTTCCTGAATACTGGATGTGAATGCGAAAAACGCAAAGGCCATAACACAAATTGCAATAATTGAATAGATAGTTTTCATTTATGAAGCTTTTTTTATTCTGTACAAATTAATAATTAAATAGATTAAATATCCCCAAATGGTAAAAATTATAAGATTTGGAAAAACCAGCATAAACCAGGGAGCCTTACCTCTGCCACCCCACATGGTCCTTTCATCAAAATCCGATTCGTCAACGATCACGGTCCCAATTGGAGCGTTGACAATAGCTTTAACAGTTCCATATTCATCATGATCCTGAAGCACCGCTTCAATGGTCAGAATTCCGTTTACACCGGGTATTCCCTCTTCAACAGGAACAAGAATTGTGCCACTGTCATCCGTATAATTGAATTCTTCGCCAAGCCTTAAAGGAAGGAATAATCGCTGTACCTGGACCACCATGTTCTCTCCTTCAATCAGGCTGTCTGTTGCAATTTCTCTGAGTACGGCCCTGATGTAGTTAACACTGTCTATCTGAACGTGAGAAGCAACGATTTCCGCGTCTTTAATTTCCAGGCCCCTGCTGGCTCGCTTGAGGGTATCATTTCCTTTAAATCGCACATTTAAATTATAGACCTGGGTGGAATCAGCTACGATCTTATCCAGTTTTCCAATAGTGTATCGGGCATCGCCATTAATGTCGGTTTTTACTTTTCCCAATAGAATGTCATCATCTTCTGTCACATTCAGTATCTCGAGATCCAAACCGGACAGGGCAACTGTTGACCTGTCGATCCTGGCCGAGGCTCCTATATTGATATAGGAGATACTGTCCATTATCTTTATGTAATCGGCACTTAGCCTTATACGGTGTTTTTTGGCCTCCTGAGCTTCGGAAATCTGCAATCCCCCTATAAGAAAAATGAGAACAAAGCAAGTGATAAGTCGCCAAGAGTGATATCTGATATATTTCATTTTAAAAGGCATTGTATTCGAATTATTCATTCTCATCATCATCGGGATTTCCGTTAAGTTCATCTATGGTTTGCTGAATGGGCACTACAGGCAGGTATCTTATGAACATTGTGATGATGAATAAAGCCATTGCCAGGGTCGCTGAGGTGATGATCCATTCATGCATACTGGGCCAGTAATGGCGCCATGATTCAGGAACTCCTTCTATGGGAAGGAAGGGATGCAACAAGGTTGGTGTAACGATGATAAATCGTTTCCACCATGAGCCTAAAACCACCATAAGCCCAATGACGAACATGGCTTTTGGTTTACGGCCTCCTTTGAAAAGAATAAGGATCAATGGTAAGATCAGACCCACGATCTGGGAGAACCAGAACAGGAATGCATACTCGCCAAAGATAAGCGCATTGAGATGGATTTCTTCCTCAACCGTAGCCGTGAAAACAGGGATAAGGTATTCGTTTATATTAAAATACAGGTAAACAAGGCAGGTGAGGCCAAGGTATTTTCCCAGTTTATCAAAATGATTCTCGGTAATATAATCCTCCAGGTTTCGCACGCGGCGTACAACATAAATAACACTGATAAGAGCCCCGAGACCGGCCACAAATGCACCTGAGATAAAATAAGCCGCCATGTTAGTGCTGTCCCAGCCCACCCTGTAGGTGGTTGAGAATAACCAGGCGTCAATGGTCTGAAGCAGTATTCCCACCGGGATGATCAAAATGGCAATTATCTTTATGGATTTCATCCTGAGGACCTTCTGCCTGGTTGTGCCTTTCCAACCCAGGGAAAGTTTCCCGTACCACTTACTGAGTTTAGGTTTGGTTTTTTCAAAGAATTTATTCAAAACAGCAAGATCGGGCAAGATCGGGAAATACAGCAGTAAGAAAGTTAAAGCGATCGTTGTAGGGATGATGATAACATCCCAGGTGATGGGTGACTGCAAACGGCCATATATGAAGAGATGCAGAAGCCGGTCTGGCCTGGCCATGTCGATTATGATCGTTATTCCCGCCATCATGATTGCTGCCAGCGAAATGATTTCGGCTATCCTGACCAGTGGTGTTCGCCAGCTGTTATTGGTCAATCTCAGGACGGCAACCGTTGCAGACCCGACAAAACTGGTAGCAACGAAGAAAACGAAGTTGGAGATATAAATGCCCCACAAGGCGTAATCCCTCATATTCGTGACCTGTTGTCCCCTGATTATCTGATCGACATATGCAATTATCCCGGCCAAAATAATGACCAGCAGGAAAATAGACCAGGTCCATCCTCTTTTACCAAATTTCCTGGGTGCGAGATCCTGAATGACACTTAGACTATCTTTCATGATTATTCGGGTTTTTCAACAGACATAAATTCATTGTAGTTCTCCATTCCGTCCTCAAAATCGACCAGGCGGTCAACCGGAGGCAGGTAATAGACGCTGGGCTCTGTGCCGAGCTCCTCTAACAGGCGATAGCCTGCTTTGTCTTCAAGCAATTGTTTGAATCTCAGGGTCTCCTCTCCGTTTGTTACTGTATCCTCGTACTTGTCACCAAAATAGAACACTCCGTTCGGGCAGGCGGTCACACAGTGGGGTAGTACGTTTTCCTTGATAGCATGGGGGCAGAAATCACATTTATCGGGTGTGCCCATCTTACTTGGCATTCCGGCGTAATCCGGTGAAGGATATCCGTTGTCAAGAACAGATGTTATTTCGCTTGTGTCTCCCTGCTCAGGCTCACTCCAGTTGAAAACCCGAATGGAATAAGGGCAGGCGGCCATACAAAAACGGCAACCTATACAGCGCTCATTGTCTATCAGAACCAGTCCGTCACGCCTTTTAAATGTGGCGTCAACCGGGCAGACCGTAACACAGGCTGGTTTATCGCAATGCATGCAGGTTCTTGGCATCCAGTAAGGAGCACCGTCCTGGGAGTCTTTCATCTTGTGAATCTTGAGCCAGGCGTTGTCCCCTGTCACCATATGGAACTTGTTACAGGACTGAACGCATTTAAGGGCGTTCTTGCACTTCGCCAGGTCGATCACCATGACGAACTTCCGGTTTGGAATCCCCTCACGGACATTATAATTGGGATCATGGCCACAATGTGCATCCATATCCATTACTTCAGCCGAGTCTACCTCAATCAGGCGGCCATCTGTGGTCATCAGTTCCACAGGCTTACCGGAAGCGGGCTTTTCACCTGATTTCAGTGATGCGCTCAATTTGGTCAAACCAATAGACCCTATTATAGTGGCCAGGCTCAATTTTAAACCATTATCAAGGAATTTTCTCCTGTTGTTATCTGAACTTTCTCCCATTTTCAAAAATCATTAATTGGATTAAAATTTGTCTTTCAGCCACTTCAACATCGATCTGTTCGAAACGGACTTTTTGATTACCTTGGATCGATTAACAACATCCCGTTTTACTTTAACCGTCTTACCATCCGGTCTGAGAAGGATTTCGTAATCTTCCTGATCTGATCCCTGGGTCTCTTCAGAATTGCTGCTCATTCCAACCAACGGAATCAATAAGGACGATCCCAAAAGGGGAAGAACACTTCGCCGTGAGAGTTTTTTATTTTCTGATTTTTTTGTCATGCTTCACCTTATTAAAAAGAGCAAAATAATCATGTGATGAATAAATTGCTCTTTTCGTGTTATCAATTAAAATCCGATTTTACCGGAAGTAGTTTAGAAATTATAACGTCTTGTGATGTTGAACCCAAGCAGGAATTCGTCACTTAAATTATATACATAGTTTTCCTGTGGAACAATGCCCCAATAGTTTGTTACAAATATCTGGAAGGCGTGGGATGATGTCGCAAATTCAACCCCAAAGCTCAATCCCGGCTCGGGATTCATTTCATCAAAATCGGTCAGTGGCTGGCTGTATTCAGCAATGATCGCCGTTCCTGTACTGATTTTGTATCGGCCGCCGAAGGCCAGTGCCAGCATATCATTCCTTATGTTTTCATCAACCCTGTTATAGTGCGACAGGCTTGGAGCTATCTGGAATGAGAACTTAGAGCTAAAACGTCTTGCGATTATAATCTGGTGGAAGAAGGAATAGCGGTCTGAGGTCTCATAAAAGAGAACACCCGGTCTGTCCTTATTCCTGGCATCTATCACAAAATTGCCATAATAGGTAACACTGACAGGAACATTATCGGAACGGGTTTGCCGTAAGGCGGCAACTTTCCAGTTAAAATCCTGTAATCTCTTGTTCTTGGTCGTTCCGAATCCAACCGCGATTCGCTCAATAGGTGTATAGGTTACTCCGATCCTTATGTTGGCGGCACCCCAGATTCCACCGAGGTCTCCAACATTCCCAAACTCACCAAAACGGTGCGCCATCTGAACCTCCAGGGTCTTCTTGTTAAAGACCACATTTGTCGGGTTGTCTATGAGGTAATGGCTTTCATAGGCATCGCGCTGAGGCCTGTCCTCTTTAACCTCTTCCGTTTCGGTTTCCTGGGCAAATAGCATCGCAGGAATCAATAAAAAAGCTAATATGAATTTTAATGTTTTCATGTTTCTTCGCGATTAGTTTAGTTATCCAGAGCACCTTGGTTTATCCAATCTCTTACCAGGTTTGTATCTGACAGAGGCCACTGCGCTCCTGGAGGCATCAGCAAAACGCCGTTGCTTCCCAACAGTGATTGATATATTATACTGGACTCTGCTTCGCCAGGAACCAACCACCCGTTCTGAAGTGCATCATATGAAGTGTCAGGTCTTAAATCGGGTGGTACGTTTCCGTTATGGCATACAACACAACTGGCGTCCCATAATGGCTGGATGTCATTGGCGTAGGATACGTTTTCAGTTATCACATCATCTTCTGGCAGCTCGTAATATGCGTCATAATAGCAGGAGCTCAGGAAGAGGATCATCACTGAAGCGGTAATTATTTTTATGAATTGTTTCATGCCAATCATTTTTAATTTTTGATCATGTCTTACCTGAAGTACTCTTGTTGTACTCCCGAATAAACTATTGAAATTTCTGGTTCGGAAAGGCTCATCAGCTGTCGATGTACAAATCAATTTAACATCAGGATTTCATTCATTGATTATTGTTAATCCTGCAGTGCTTCAATTGTATTGTTCAATAGAGCTCTAACATAGCCAGGGTTATGAATTCCGCGGCTCTGATCTTCTAACAGGGTCTTGTAGTTCCATGCAGCTTGTGCAAGCAGAACTGGATAGATGCCTTCATTATAGTAGCCGTCCTCATCAAACATACCTTGTGCAGCGAGTAAGCCTTCCAGGATAGCCATGTCTTCTGAGAAGCCGTCGATTTCCATCGGTGCTCCGTTGGAGTGACATTGAGCACAGGCGGCTTCGGTCACATTAAATGTATGTGAGCCGTTCTCCGCATTGGTAGGTTCTCCCATGTGACAGGTTGCGCATGTTGCTCCTGTTCTGTGGGTAGCAGAACCTACACCTGGATAACCGGTTGAGCCAGGAATATTTGCTCCAAGTATACCTTCAAGAATTGTAGATTGCGGACCGTGGTGCGGGCCAAATCGTTTACTGGTAATTTCATAATCTCCTGTTCCGGCGGGAATTACATAGCTGGCCCTTGGCTGGTGGCAATTTGCGCAAACGTTGCTTCGTCCGAGTGGGTCTACCTCATTTGAAAGGTCTACCGAGATTGTTGGATCATAGAAAAGCTCTACCGGTGAAATCGACCTGACTGCGTAGTCGTTGCCATCGTTCTCAAAATCGAATGACCTGTGGCTGTCATGGCATCCGGTGCAATCGAGGGGTTTACCAACGGCATAGCCGTCCGGATTTGGAATTGGAAGGCCATCCTCGTTAAGGAAATTCCTTTCAAGTACATCTATGAATCCGTCCTTGTTGTGGCAACGGCCACAACGGGAACTGGTTCCCCTGGAGGCCCAGGTTCCTCCCGCAGCATGACCAGAAATAGACCATGCGGCCTCGATTGGCTCCCTGTGTGAGTTGGCATGACAACTGATACATGCAGCAGCCGAACCGTCTTGTCCGTCTACTCCATCAACACCGTCTATACCATCCTGGCCAGCGGGACCGGGTATTAATAATTCATCATGTGTACAGCTGGTAAATAGGGCTGCTGCAATGAATAATGCAGATAATAACTTTATTGTTCTCATAATGATGCAGTTACGATTAGTCTTATTTATTAACGAGTTAAAGGTATATATCGAAGTGTTTAAATAACATGACAAAAGTCAGTTCTCACTTAATTTATTTATTATTTCAGAGACTTCTGACACAGGATTTCGGCCATGAAAAATGTTGAATTCTTTTTGTCCGATGTTCATAACTTTAAAGTATTCAATCCAAAGGATTCCTTAATTTTATGCTTTCATTTTTTTCGAAGACACCCCACACATATGTATTTGATTTTTGATACTGAAACCACCGGCTTGCCAAAGCGCTGGGACGCACCGATTACGGATACCGATAATTGGCCGCGGGTTGTCCAGATTGCATGGCAATTGCACGATGCCCTTGGAGAATGTCTTGATCAGCAGGACTATCTTATACAGCCGGAAGGTTTTAATATTCCATATGATGCGGAACAGGTGCATGGAATTTCCACCGAATTAGCAGCCGAGGAAGGACATTCCCTTGAGGATGTACTGGAGAAATTTTCAGCCTGCCTAAGGGAAGCCAAATTCGTAGTGGGGCAGAATGTCGGTTTTGATATCAACGTACTTGGCTGTGAATTTTTTCGATTGAACCTTGACAGCCGGCTGGAGAAAATGCCGGTCCTTGATACCTGTACGGAAAAGACCGCTGAATTATGCAGGCTTCCCGGGGGAAGAGGCGGTAAATTTAAACTGCCAACACTAACTGAACTTTACGGTTTTCTTTTTTCCGAATCCTTTATTGAAGCACATAACGCTACAGCGGATGTGGAGGCTACAGCACGTTGCTTTTTTGAATTGATAAGAAGGGGTGAATTCAGTCTGGATGAATTGAGGGCCCAACCCGGCTACCTGAAGGATTTTAAGAAAAATAATCCGGAGGAGATCGATCTGATCGGCCTCAAACACATCAATCTCCGGAAAGCATCGGAAAAGCTTAGGGCGAAAAAAGAGGATTATGATCACCCGATTGAAACGGTTGAGGTCCTTCCCGGAATCCTGGAAGATGTGCCCTTTGTTCATCTGCATAATCATTCACAATTTTCAATCCTTCAATCCACCATGAGCACCGCACAGCTGGTAAAGTCTGCATCCGTACAAGGGATGCCCGCGGTTGCACTGACGGATCATGCCAATATGATGGGCGCTTTTCATTTTATCAGGGAGGTTGAGAACTACAATAAATCCTTAAAATCTTCTGCCGAAGAGCCGGAACAAAAAAAATCGATCAAGCCCATTCTCGGTTGCGAGTTCTTTGTCTGTGAAGATCATAAGGATAAGTCGAGAAAAGATTATGGCTACCAGGTCGTCTTCCTGGCAAAGAACAAGAACGGGTACCACAACCTGGCGAAAATGTCGTCATTGGCTTATACCGATGGATTTTACTATGTGCCGCGGATCGACAAGGGAATTATCCAGCAATACAAGAACGACCTTATCGTCCTTACCGGGAACCTTTATGGTGAGGTTCCGAGCAAGATCCTTAACGTTGGGGAGAAGCAGGCAGAAGAGGCACTATTGTGGTGGAAGTCATTATTTGGCGATGATCTTTATATCGAGATCATGAGGCACGGTCAGGAGGATGAAAAGCGGGCAAACCAGTTGCTGATCAAATTTGCGCGTGAACACCATATTAAAATGATCGCTACCAATAACACCTATTACGCCGAGAAATCGGATGCCAATGCACACGACATTCTACTTTGTGTAAAAGACGGTGAAAAACAGGCCACACCAATCGGGCGCGGCAGAGGTTACAGGTACGGGCTTCCAAACCAGGAATATTATTTCAAATCGGCTCAAGAGATGAAAGCCCTTTTTGCCGATCTGCCGGAGGCCATCATCAATATCCAGGAGGTAATTGATAAGATAGAGCCTTACAGCCTGTTTCGGGAAGTGTTGCTTCCCAACTTCGCCATTCCTGAAGAATTCCTTGACATCAGGGATGCCGATGGCGGAAAACGGGGTGAGAATGCCTATCTCCGGCATCTAACCTATGAGGGGGCCAAGAAACGCTACCCCGATATGGACGACAACATCCGCGAACGTCTTGATTTCGAATTGGAAGTTATTGCTAATACCGGCTATCCTGGCTATTTCCTGATTGTTCAGGACTTCATTGCCGAGGCCAGGAAGATGAATGTTTCCGTTGGACCGGGGCGCGGATCTGCTGCGGGAAGCGCAGTGGCCTATTGCCTGGGAATAACCAATATAGACCCCATTAAATACGACCTGCTTTTCGAGCGTTTTCTAAACCCGGACCGTATCAGCATGCCCGATATCGATATAGACTTCGATGATGAGGGCCGTGGAAAGGTCATGGATTATGTCATTAATAAATATGGTGCAAACCAGGTGGCGCAGATCATCACCTATGGTACCATGGCGGCCAAGTCTTCCATCAGGGATACGGCCAGGGTTCTGGATCTTCCATTGAATGAGGCCGACCGCCTGGCCAAGCTGGTTCCCAATATGGCGAAGTTAAGCAAGATCTTCAGCATCCCGGAGAACGAACTCAGGAGCCGCTTCCGGGCAGAGGAGATGGATAAGATCAACCAGTTGCTGAACATTTCCGAAGGGGAAGACCTGGAAGCGGAAACCATCAACCAGGCGAGGGTGATCGAGGGCTCAGTCCGCAATACAGGTATCCATGCCTGTGGAGTGATCATCACCCCGGATGATATCACCAATTTCGTACCTGTGGCAACCGCCAAGGATTCCGAGCTCTATGTGACCCAGTTCGATAATGCCGTGGTTGAAAATGCCGGTTTGTTAAAAATGGATTTCCTTGGTTTAAAGACACTGACCCTGATCAAGGATACCTGCAAAATCGTAAAGGCAAAGCATGGGACAGAACTTGATCCCGATCATTTTCCTCTTGATGATGAGAAAACCTTTGAGTTATTCCAGCTTGGAGAGACCGTGGGTATCTTCCAGTACGAATCTCCCGGGATGCAAAAGCATCTTAAGGATCTGAAGCCGACTGTCTTTGATGACCTTATCGCGATGAATGCCCTTTACAGGCCGGGACCTATGGAATATATCCCAAGCTTTATCCGTAGAAAACACGGTGAGGAAACCATTGAGTACGATCTTCCTGAAATGGAAGAATACCTTAAGGACACTTATGGCATCACTGTATACCAGGAGCAGGTGATGCTGCTGTCTCAGAAACTCGCCGACTTTACCAAGGGTGAGGCCGATGTGCTTAGGAAGGCCATGGGTAAAAAGCAAAAGGCCGTGCTTGACAAGATGAAGCCTAAATTCATCAACCAGGCTGCTGCCAAAGGATTGAAGGAAGAGAAGCTGGAAAAAATATGGAAAGACTGGGAGGCCTTCGCGAGCTATGCCTTTAACAAATCGCATTCCACCTGCTATGCCTGGATAGCCTACCAGACGGCATACCTCAAGGCACATTACCCGGCTGAGTATATGGCCGCGGTGCTCTCTAATAATATGAGCGATATCAAACAGGTCACCTTCTTTATGGAGGAATGCAAGCGGATGAAACTAAATGTGCTCGGACCTGATGTTAACGAATCCTACTACAAATTCTCGGTCAATAAAGACAATGCCATTCGCTTTGGAATGGGGGCCATTAAGGGAGTTGGCTATGGAGCGGTAAAAACCATAGTGGATAATAGAAAGGAAGATGGCCTGTATAAATCTATTTTCGATCTTGCAAAGCGCATCGATCTTCGAGCCGCTAATAAGAAGGCTTTCGAAAACCTGGCATATGCCGGGGCTTTTGATTGCTTTGAAAACACTCACAGGGCGCAGTATTTCCACAAGGAAGGAGACGATTTGAATTTCCTGGAGAAGACCATGCGCTATGCATCCAAATACCAGGAGAATCAAAATTCGGCCCAGGTGAGTTTGTTTGGCGAGGCCAGCGAGGTCCAGATCTCTGAGCCGGAAGTGCCGCCTTGCGAGGAATGGGGGACTATGGAGAAATTAGCCAGGGAGAAAGAGGTTGTCGGGATTTACATTTCGGGCCACCCACTGGATGATTTCAAAATAGAGATGAATACTTTTTGCAATGCGAACATCAGCATGTTAAAGGATCTTGAGCCTTATGTGAACAGGGAACTCAGTTTCGGTGGCGTGGTTACCGATGTGCAGCACCGGATCAGCAAACAGGGTAAAGGCTGGGCATTATTCACGGTCGAGGATTATGTGGATTCCTATGAATTCAGGATCTTCGGTGAAGAATACCTGAAATTTCGCCACTTCCTTATCAAGAACAATTTTATTTATGTGAAAGTCCTGGTCCGGGAAGGCTGGGAAAATCGGGACACCGGCAAGAAAGGTGATCCCAGGTTGCAATATAACAGCTTCCAGTTACTGCATGATGTTATGGGAACCATGGCGAAAAGGCTTTCCATAAGATTGGATATCAAAAATATCAAGCCTGATAACATCAAGGCCCTAAAGGACTTGCTGAAAATGCATAAGGGTGATCATAACCTGAACATAGTTATCTATGATAACGAAGAGGAAATAAAGCTTAATATGCCAAGCCGGAAACAGAAGGTAAACATATCACAGGAGCTTTTGGAGGAGCTTCAATCTCAACAGGTGTTTTACAAGCTGAATTAGATTATAATCCCAACTGATTAGTATATAGGCAAAACAAATAGGGGGATTGTAAGCTTTGGAAAGATTTTTGACTAATATTGCATAAGAATCCTAAGCGAAAGCTTTAAAAATAAGAATTATGGCAT
>JBFKFP010000050.1:0-17161 GCA_041618535.1 Flavobacteriaceae bacterium | reverse complement strand
TAGAGGGGCTGCCATTTTCATTGTAGGGAATTATCTCAATAAAAATCTGAATTTCGGTCGGAAAATCGTCGGGAGGATTATAGAACAACACATTCCCTACATCAAGATTGAGTACGATATCACCCAAACCTGGTGCTGTACCTATAGTTAAGATATATCCTGTGGCGCCCACGGCATAATCCCAGCTGAGATTAGTCCCTATATTAACATCTGTTGCCGAATCCATGGGACTGTTTAGTGAGCTACAACCCGGAGCTGAGGTTATATCTTCAGTAGTGAACGACTGACTGATGCAGACCACATTTGGCAGGTTGAAATAGAACAGTGTTATAGTTACGTAGATAAGTGTATTCTCAGGCAAGCCCACTGGAGGAACAAAAGTCGAACTACTGCCGATTGGCTGGGAATCAATGATCTCTGAGCCCCCGGGGGTAATGCCTATTGAAATAATATAGCCTGTAACTCCCTCCACAGACTCCCAACTAATCACGGTATCGACGGGAACGTTACTTGCCCCATTGAGCGGATTGATAAGATCGGGGCAGTTCTGGGAAAAAGCTCCAGACCATATACCCAGGACCATCGATAAAACCCACAGACACCTCATAGCCATTTTCTGTAATTTGTAAATTTAAGATAATTCTTCTTGGCCTTCATCGATTCTGCAAATGGTCGAAATAAATTAACGTTTCAATAGGGGAATTTCAATTTTTTCATAATTAGTTTGGAAAAAAATATTTCATCCATATCTTTGAGGAGTTCAAAATGAAAAAAATAAAACTAAATAACTGGTGGTGGACTTCCCGAACTTCAATTTCGTGAAGCAACCCGTTATTATTTTAAAATACAAGAGGCTTGTCATTCACGACAGGCCTTTTTTAATATTATGAAGAGCTTTAATCTGCATACGCATTATAAAAGGATTCTTGCCGATACCATTACGCCGGTGAGCATCTATTTGAAGATAAGGGACCGTTACCCTAACAGTATTTTATTGGAAAGCAGTGATTATCACACATCTGATAACAGCTTCTCATATGTCTGTTTTAACCCGATTGCTCATTTCAGGGTGGAAAATGATATGATTGAACAGCGCTTTCCTGATGGAAGTACCCAAAACATGAAGGCTGACAGGGAATCGGTCATTCTGGAAATGGATCGATTTACCAAAAGGTTCAAAGTAGAGTTCCCCACCCCTTTTAAATTTATCCATAACGGGATCTTTGGTTATACCGCCTATGATGCGGTTAAATATTTCGAAGATATAGTGATCGATAAAAAACCGGGACATATTGAGATACCGGATCTGTATTATGCGGTTTACCAGAACATCATCGCGATAAATCATTTTAAAAATGAGGCCTATATCTTCGCTCACTGTTTCAATTCAGATAGCAACATCGGGGAAGTCGACCAGCTCATCCGATCAAAGAACTATGCCTCCTACCCTTTTCAAGCCGAGGGGGAAATCCTGTCCAACCTTAGCGATGAGGAATATAAACACCATGTAGATCTGGCAAAATCCCATTGCAGCAGAGGTGATGTTTTTCAACTTGTTTTATCGAAAAAATTTCAGCAGGCTTTTAAGGGAGACGAATTCAACGTTTACAGGGCATTGAGAAGTATAAATCCTTCTCCTTACCTTTTCTATTTCGATTATGGCGATTTCAAGATCTTCGGAAGCTCTCCCGAAGCTCAACTTGTCGTGCAAGATGGCAAGTCGGAGATTCATCCCATCGCAGGAACCTTCAGAAGAACAGGAAACGACTTAAAAGATGCCGAACTTGCGGCGAAATTGGTAAAGGACGATAAAGAAAACAGGGAGCATGTCATGCTTGTGGACCTCGCCAGGAATGACCTTAGCCGGCATGGCGGTAATGTAAAGGTTGAAACCTACAGGGAAGTTCAGTTCTTCTCACACGTCATTCATTTGGTTAGCAAGGTAACCGGACAAAAGGACCAGCAAACATCCACCATCCAGGTTGTTGCCGATACTTTTCCCGCAGGAACCCTCAGCGGCGCTCCAAAACATAAAGCCATGCAACTGATAGAGCAATATGAGAAAACGAGCCGTGGTTATTATGGCGGAGCCATAGGCTTCATGGATTTCGAAGGTAATTTCAACCATGCCATCATGATCAGGACCTTTTTAAGCATGAACCATAAACTGCATTGGCAGGCTGGGGCCGGACTGGTATCCAAATCAGATCCCGAACACGAATTGCAGGAAGTTTACAATAAACTCGGAGCCTTGAACAGCGCCATCAAAATGGCTGAAAACCTATAGTTATGAAAGTTTTGATGATAGATAATTACGACAGCTTTACCTATAACCTGGTCCACTACCTTGAGGACCTGAATTGTGAAGTTACTGTAATGAGAAATGACAAACTAAAATTAGAGGATGTAAAGCCATTTGATAAGATAGTGTTGTCACCCGGGCCCGGGATCCCTGAGGAGGCTGGATTGCTAAAAGCCATCATCTCTGAATATGCCGGCTCGAAGAGTATTCTGGGCGTATGTCTGGGACAGCAGGCTATTGGTGAGGTATTTGGAGGTGAGTTGATCAACCTGGATGAGGTGTTTCACGGGGTTGCTACCCGTGTAAATATCGCTGTTGATGATGAGATATTGTTCAAAGGGCTTGGAAAAGAGATAGAGGTTGGCCGCTATCATTCATGGGTTGTACATCCCGACCTGCCCGCTGATCTTGAAGCAACTTCATTCGACGAGCGGGGTCAGGTCATGTCCCTGAGACACAGGACCATGGATGTGAAAGGTGTACAATTCCATCCGGAATCGGTTCTTACACCAGGCGGAAAGCAAATGTTAGCAAACTGGATTCAATCATGAGCATGAAAAATATATTAAACAGGCTGATCAATTATGAGAGCATCTCCCAAGCCGAGGCCAGGGATGTTTTGGTCAGGATTTCAAATGGTGAATTCAATCAGAGTCAGATCGCATCCTTTCTTACCGTTTACATGATGCGCAGTATTACATTGGATGAATTAAAGGGTTTCAGGGAAGCATTGCTTGAATTGTGCATCCATATAGACCTGAAAGAATTTAATGCGATTGATCTGTGCGGAACAGGAGGAGACGGCAAGGATACCTTCAACATTTCTACCCTGTCATCTTTTGTGGCTGCAGGGGCGGGCATCAAGGTAGCTAAGCATGGAAATTACGGGGTATCCTCGGCATGCGGATCTTCGAATGTGATGGAGCATTTGGGGGTAGCTTTCAGAAATGACCAGGATTTTCTGAAGCGTTGCATCGATAAAGCCGGGATTTGTGTACTGCATGCACCATTGTTCCATCCCGCTATGAAAAATGTGGCTCCTATCAGGCGCGAACTCGGGATAAAAACATTTTTCAACATGCTGGGACCAATGGTCAATCCAGCCTTTCCAACAAATCAAATGGTAGGAGTATTCAACCTGGAGCTGCTAAGGCTTTATGGATATCTTTACCAGGATACAGATAAAAATTACGCTATTGTGCATGCATTGGACGGTTATGACGAGATCTCTCTTACAGGGGATACCAAGGTTATTTCCAATTCTTTCGAGATCATTTTCTCACCAGATGACCTGGGCGTGGAAACCGTTGAACCTGAATCCATTTTTGGTGGAGGAACCATAGAGGAATCAGCAGAGATATTTATGAATGTACTGAACGGCAATGGCAGCGCTGAGCAAAATAACGTTGTCTGCGCAAATGCAGGCCTCGCTATTGCTACAGCCGAACAGACCGATCACAGAACAGGATTTGAGAGAGCCCGTGAATCATTGATATCGGGAGAGGCACTAAGATCGTTGAACACCCTAATCGAACTAAGCCGATGAGCATTCTGAAGACTATTTTCGAACATAAAAAAACAGAGGTCAGGCTCAAACAGGCATTGATTTCCACCGCAGATCTTATGCGGTTTCCCCTCTACCAGAGAGAGCCATTGTCGCTGTCTGAGCCCCTGAAAAGAGTACGAATTGGAATTATTGCCGAATTCAAGCGCCGCTCACCTTCCCGCTCGGTGATCAATAGCACGGCCAAGATCAACGAAGTTACAAGTGGATACGAAACTGCAGGAGCAACGGGCATATCTGTACTTACCGATAATACCTTTTTCGGAGGGTCTATAGATGACTTGCTGCTTGCCAGATCCTCTTGTTCAATCCCAATCCTCAGAAAGGATTTTATCTATCATCCTTATCAGGTTCATGAGGCAAAGGCCTATGGAGCCGATGTGATCCTTCTTATTGCAGCAATGCTGGATCCGCTCAGGATTGAAAGCCTGAATAATCTGGCTCATGAACTCGGTATGGAGACCCTGCTCGAAATTCATAATCGGGAGGAATTGGAAAACAACAAGCACATTGATGTCGATATGATAGGTGTTAACAACAGGAATTTGAAGACATTTGAGGTGAACCTTGAAACGAGTAAAAAATTGAGTGGGGAAATTTCAGGTTCTGTTGTTAGGATATCCGAAAGTGGCATTCATTCCGCTGGAGATATCAGGGCTCTCAGCTCCTATGGATTCAGTGGTTTCCTCATTGGGGAATCATTTATGAAAAGAGATGATCCGGGTTACGAATTGAAGAAATTTTTAAAAGAACTGGGCCATGAGAGTTAAGATCTGTGGAATGAAATATCCCGGGAATATGATGGAGGTTGCCACATTACGACCGGACTATCTTGGATTTATTTTCTATGAACCATCATCAAGGTTTTTTGAAGGCAGCATTCCGGGTTCAATTGATTTGAAACGTGTTGGTGTTTTTGTCAATGCTGAACGCAACAATATTTGCCAAATGATCCATAGTCATCAACTGAATGCAGTGCAGCTACACGGGCATGAGTCACCTGAATATTGTGAGGCCCTGCGATCTGAAATAAATTCTGAAGGTTACTCAAGAGATGTCGAGATCATCAAGGCATTCGCTGTTTACCCCGGCTTCGATTTTGATGCTCTTATGCAGTATGAAAATTGTTGCGACTACTTTTTATTCGATGCAAAAGGGGAATTACCAGGTGGAAATGGTGTGGTTTTCGATTGGAGGCTGCTAGAGAATTATAACTTACAAAAACCCTTCTTTCTAAGTGGGGGAATTGGCCCTGAATCGGTTGAAGAACTCGAGAAATTTACAAAATCCGGTCTTGCCGAATTTTGTTATGCAGTTGATGTCAACAGTGGTTTTGAGGAAAAGCCCGGATTGAAGAATGTAAAAAAATTAAAGCACTTTATAGAATCATTATGAGTTATCATGTAGATGAAAGAGGTTATTACGGTGAATTTGGAGGAGCATTTATTCCTGAGATGCTGTATCCGAATGTGGAGGAACTTCGGAAGAACTACCTCAGGATTATGGAGGATCCGTCGTTTAAAGCTGAATTCGATCAGCTGCTAAGGGATTATGTTGGCAGACCATCACCGCTTTATTTTGCAAAACGACTCTCAGAACGATACAGAACCAAAATTTATCTGAAGAGAGAGGACCTTAATCATACCGGGGCACACAAGGTTAACAATACGATCGGTCAGATCCTGATGGCGCAAAGGTTAGGCAAAAAGAGGATAATAGCAGAGACCGGCGCAGGACAGCACGGTGTTGCAACCGCTACCGTCTGTGCATTGATGGGTGTTGAATGTGTTGTTTATATGGGTGAGGTAGATATCGCGAGACAGGCACCGAACGTGGCAAGGATGAAGATGCTTGGGGCGAAGGTAATCCCTGCTACATCGGGCAGCAAAACCCTGAAAGATGCTACAAATGAAGCTATCCGCGACTGGATCAACAACCCCGAGAATACCCATTACATTATTGGAAGCGTAGTCGGACCGCATCCATATCCCGATATGGTTGCTCGTTTTCAGGCTGTTGTTTCAGAAGAAATTCAATCCCAATTATTGGAAAAAGAGGGCACAAAAAAACCGGACTATGTCCTGGCATGCGTTGGAGGTGGCAGCAATGCTGCCGGGGCTTTCTATCATTATCTCGACCAGGAAGAAGTGGGTCTTATAGCGGTAGAAGCTGCAGGCAAGGGCATTCATTCAGGTGAAAGCGCAGCGACATCCGTACTCGGAAAAATGGGTATTATTCACGGAAGCAAAACCCTTTTGATGCAGACCTCCGACGGACAGATCACAGAGCCTTACTCCATTTCAGCAGGCTTGGATTACCCGGGAGTTGGTCCGTTGCACGCGCATCTTTACAGAAGTGGTCGGGCCGAATTTATAAGTATTACCGATGATGACGCCATGCGTGCAGGTCTTGAGTTATGCCAATTGGAGGGGATAATTCCGGCGATTGAAACCTCCCACTCACTGGCAGTTTTTGAAAAACGCCCATTTAAAGAAAATGAAATAGTTGTAGTGAATCTCTCGGGACGCGGAGACAAGGACCTCGAAACCTATATTGATTATTTCAAATTGTGATGACAAACAGAATTCATAAAGCCCTTTCCAAAGAGGGGAAGTTACTTTCGGTTTATTTTACCGCTGGGTTTCCGCGGTTAAATGATACTGCCGATATAATTAAGATCCTGGAAAACAGCGGTGTTGACATGATCGAGATCGGGCTACCGTTCAGCGATCCTCTTGCCGACGGTCCGACGATCCAGGCCAGCTCAACCCGGGCTCTTAAAAATGGCATGAGCACTGAAAAGCTGTTCGAACAACTAAAAGACATTCGTAAGGAGGTGGAAATCCCCCTGGTAATAATGGGCTACTTCAACCCGATGCTACAATTCGGTGTTGAATCCTTTTGCGGAAAGTGTAAGGAAGTTGGTATTGACGGACTGATCATTCCTGATCTTCCTGTTGATGTTTTTCATGAAGAGTATAAAGAAATATTCGATTCATATGGATTACTGAACACCTTCTTAATCACCCCTCAAACACAGGAAGAACGCATCAGATTTATTGATTCAGTCTCAAGGGGCTTTATATACATGGTTAGCAGCGCAAGCACAACCGGTGCGAAATCGGGCTTTGGTGAAGTCCAGGAATCCTATTTCAGGCGTATATCTGATATGAAGCTCAGAAATCCGCAGATTGTCGGTTTTGGGATCAGCAACCAGGAGACCTTCGATGCAGCAACAAGGTTTGCCAAGGGAGCGATAATAGGGAGCGCCTTCATAAAGGCGCTCGAGGAAAATGGTCTTGCGGGAATAGATGGCTTCATAAAATCTATTCGATAAATACGGACTTTAGTAATTATTACCATGAAACACCTCAGTGCAATCGTCTTTGCTATCGCCATCATTGCTTCATCCCTGATTCTGGGCCAGGCGGTCATCAACAGGAATAAAACTCAGGGGACCATCTCGGTTACCGGTCTGGGGCAAACCGATTTCCTTTCCGATCTTATAGTATGGGAAGCGAGGTTTACCAGAGATAACAGCGACCTTAAACAAGCATATACAGACCTGGAAAACGATAAAAACGCTATCAGGAGTTATCTGGTCTCGAAAGGTCTTCCGGACAGTGTAATTGTTTTCAACGCGGTAAAAACAAGCCGCAACATGAGGCAGAATTATACCAGTAGCGGCCAATATATCGGAGAGGAATTCACCGGCTACACCCTCAGCCAAATGGTTCAGATCGATTCCAAAGAGGTAAGTAAGGTTGAGAAGATTTCAAGAGAAGTAACCGAACTGCTTAACAAGGGCATACAGCTCTATTCCCTGTCTCCCCGATATTATTACACCAAACTGGATGATCTGAAAATCGAAATGATCTCCAGCGCAACAGAAAATGCTCGTCTAAGAGCAGAGCAGATCGCGAAGAATTCGGGTACGAAGCTGGGGGAACTGCAAATGGCAAGAATGGGAATTTTCCAGATCACCGGGCAGAACAGCAATGAAGACTATTCATGGGGCGGCGCATACAATACAGCTTCTAAGGCAAAAACAGCTTCTATTACGATTAAACTTACTTATCGTGTAAAATAGTTGTAAATTGTGTTTTGCTAAAAAATTTTACATGTCCCTTTCTTACAGACCATTAGCCTCATTTATCGCCATCTTAATCGGGTTAGCATTTACCGCGATCTACGGCCAATCTTATGAGCTTTATGAAAAACATTTGTTCATAGAAAACAATGACACTTTACCTTACCGGATGCTTTTCCCGAAGGATTATAAAGTTGACAAATCATATCCCCTGATCATATTCCTGCACGGTTCGGGAGAACGAGGTAATGACAATTCGCTTCAGCTTAAGCACGGAGCTTCATTCTTTCAAGCGGATTCAATAAGAAATAAATACCCTGCTTTTGTTGTATTTCCGCAATGTGAGACAGGAGAGTCCTGGAATAACGCTGAATATAGCTCTGAAGGCACTGATCAGACCGTGACCTTTCCAACCCGGCATAAAGAAAATGTTCAATTAGACCGGGTAGAAAATCTGATAAAATCACTGCACAAGAAATTCAGGATAGACAAACAGCGTATTTATGTTGGAGGACTGTCGATGGGCGGAATGGGTACTTTCGAATTGGTCTCCCGAAATCCTAGAATGTTCGCTGCGGCGTTTGCAATTTGCGGAGGGGCGCATCCTAACACCGCAAGACGTTTAAAACGTACGAGCTGGTGGATCTTTCACGGGCTGAATGATGATATTATTCCAGCTAAAGCCTCTGAAAATATTTATGATGCCCTGAAAAACAGAAGTGCTGATGTCAGGATATCGCTGTATGAAAATATTGGTCACGAAAGCTGGACCAGGGCCTTTGAAGAGCCTGGCCTGATGAGTTGGCTGTTCTCAAAAAGCAAAGGCCAGAATCCCCGATAAATCAATAATTCAAATACAATTATCAAAAAATGAAGCCGGTTTTCACTTTAGTCCTGTTTGTGGTAATCGCATTTTCTTGTAATGAAAAGCCAGATCAGTCCATCCATGGCCGATTGGAAATAACCGATCATTCTGAAACCTCAGATTCCCTTTACAGCGTCCTGAAATCACTGGACAGTTTAATGTTTGAACAGTCTTACAATCAATTGAATATGGACATTCTCCGGGAACTCGCGGTAGATGATATTGAATTCTACCATGACCAGGCCGGAGCCACATATAACAAAACCGACTTCATAAATGGTATGAGCGGGCTGGGCAAGCTGTCCTACAAGGCGAGAAGAGAGCTTGTACCAGGCACTACACAGGTATTTCCAATGTATGAGAATGGGGCTTTATATGCAGCTATTTTAATGGCTGAACATAGGTTTTATGCCAAGGAGCCCAACGATAAACCTGAATACCTGACGAGCAGCGCCAAATACTGCACCCTGTGGATTTTAAAAGAAGATAAGTGGTTGATGAGCCGGATATACAGTTTTGATCACAGGGCCCCGTCCGATTGAATTTTCTGCCTCCGAAAATTTTTTACATCAGGCCTCTGTTAAATTCCTTATCAGCCAGAATTTAAAATTCCGTGATTTCATTGAAAAGATCTACTCAAAGAAATTCCCTGTACTGCATCACCCGGTAATCAAAAGGTGTAAAATTCGGTTGTTCAAGTTTGATCTTTTTATATGCTGAACTGCTTGCAATACTGATATTGGCCGCTCCGGAGGAAGAGATAAGCGAAACAGTCCTGATCTCCCTGTCTCCAATGCGGAAAGAATACTGCTTTGGTGATATTTCAGAAACCGGAACCAATTTAATGCCATATTCACGGGCATGCTTCCTGAAGAAATATTCAGGTCCGTTTTTAGACCTTCCACCGATGAACATCAATAATTTGACATTGCGGTATTCCTCCAGATTACCCAACAGATCCCTGAGCTCGACATCTTTCATGCCCAGGTCAGATGCATCAACCTGATCACGAGTACATCGCTCTACTATATCAAAGATTCCGATCTTTTTATCGATCAGGAAATTTTTTCGTTCTTCTATCGCGAGGGTTGAATTATCATACCTCAAATTCAGTCCATAGATGGCATCTATATATTTCCATAAGGAATTATGATGACTGCCGTAACAGAAATCCACGTCGTTATCCTCTAATGCACCTGTCGAAAATCGAGGAGGTGGCAAGGTTCCTACTATCAGCCTTTCAGTTTCAGATTGGATAAATGGTGGATAAGGATGCCGGTGAATAAACAAGAACTACTGCTTTAAGGTGATGAGTATAACTCCATTCGTTGCCCGGGACCCATATATAGAGGTAGCCACATCTTTCAGAACGTCTATATTCTTGACCTCTGAAGGCAGGATATAATCAATTGCAGGGACAATTGTTCCGTCAACTACAAATAGTGGATCAGAATAAGCCTGGAGAGAACTCTTTCCACGAATATATATCCGGTTGTCGTCGGTAACCAGCACACCCGGGACCCGATTTCGAATCAGGTCGTAAATATTGTTGAAACCCTTTACCTGGTCACGATCCCCAATATCGAGATACTGAATACTGTAAGTCAGGTCTTTCCTGGCCACATTGCCATAACCTATGCTGGCTTTTTTGGCCTCCTCTGCGTCGGTTTCGTAATTCAGATAAACAAAATTCATTTTGCTGCTTCCCGTATATTCCGTGGTGATCAGCCCGTATTCTTCAGACAGGACCTGTATAACCTTAGTTCCTTCCGGGATATCTGCTTCAAAATAACCTCTTTCATTGGTCGTGATCCCTGTTTTCTGGCCATCCAGATAAACCATGGCATTTGCAATGGCTTCATCATTGAAGTTCATCACCTTACCAAGCATTTTATTTTGTGCTGGAAGTGCGCTCGTCAACAAAAAAAACATTCCGATATAGACGTAGACTCTTCTCATAACTCATTTTCACCTAATCTCTTAAAAGTACGAAAATGCTGTATTCTAATCAAAAAATAGTAAATTTAGATCACTAACTATTAAACCAAGACCCGATGGGAAAAGGAGATAAAAAGACCAGGCGTGGTAAAATTACCAATCGCTCATACGGTGTAAGGAGACCGAAAAAGAAAAACAATTCCGCAGTTCCCGCTCCAGCTGCCAAAAAAACCGCTAAGGCCAAGCCAAAAGCCAGCCCTCCGGCAAAGACTAAAACAGCCGCTGCCACAAAGCCGAAAACCGCACCAAAGGCAGCTGAGGCCAAACCTGCGCAAAAGGCCAGAGCAAAAAAGAAAGTTGATGATGAATCAGAATAAAAAAAACCCGGGTCTAACCGGGTTTGTTTTTATCTTGTAAATACAAGGTCCTTTCCTGAGGACAATTCTTCACTAAAGCCGTAGCCCTCGTAGTTGAACCCCTTGATATCCTCAAGGGTTTGGCAATCAGATTCAACTATATATCTGGTCATAAGTCCGCGTGCATATTTAGCAAAGAATCCGACGACCACGTATTTGCCATTTTTGAATTCCTTAAAATGAACATTGTATACTGGCACCTTTAAAACCTTTTTATCGATCGCTTTAAAATATTCGTTACTGGCAAGGTTGATAAACAACTCATCTTCCTTCAAGTCATCATTCAGAGACTGAGTTACCTTTCGTTTCCAGAATTCATGGAGGTTTTTGCTTTTTCCAACAGCCATTCTGGTTCCCATCTCGAGTCGGTAGGGCATGATAAGGTCAAAAGGCTTCAGAATGCCATAAAGTCCGGATAAAATCCTAACAGTATCCTGGAGTTTATCCATCTTCTTCTCGGGAAGGTTATAGACATCCAGCCCCCTGTAGACATCGCCGTTAAAGGCAAAGACTGCGGGCCTCGATTTTTCCGGTATTTGCGGCACACTCCATTCCTGGTTGCGATCATAATTTAGCTGTGCCAGTTCATCCGATATCGCCTGCAGTTTTTTCAGGCTTCTCGGCGACTTCTTTTTCATGAGACGGTTCAGTCGTTCAGCTTCCTTTAAAAAACAAGCTTCAGAGTTTTCAATCTTCGGTAATTTCGTTTCAAAATCAAGAGATTTTGCCGGGGATATAACTAATTTCATTTTTCTTAATCTAATGTTACCCAAAATTACAATCCAATTCAGAATTAGCATCAAATCCTTATCGTTTTTTCCTAATCACGCATAAGGCAAGTCTATTTTCATCCGGTTTCACGCAACCTTTTCCATGCATTTGCATCTATTGTAACACAGGTTTCTACTTATGCGAAAAAACTGGTTTCTCCTCATTATTCTAACTCAATTATCATGTTCTACGGAAATGAATCTTCCGGAACAAAATCAGTCAGGGACCAGAAGAATAAGTTCATTAACCATCGAGAAGCCTGGCTTCCCTAACTCAGATTACAGGATTCAGTTCGATGAAAAGGGAAAACCTATTTCCTTTTCCAGTCTTAACACCGATCATCTTTTCAGAACCTTTGAATACGGATCGGACGGGAAACTTTATTATATCCGGGATTTTTTACCCCAGGAGCAACTGCAGGAATTCGAATACAGGAATAACCGTCTTTCAAACCAGACCACCTTCATTGACCAGTCGGAAATATTATTGGAATACATCTACAACGAGAACGAGGTGCAGGTTCTCAGATTTATTGACGGTCTCTACCACTCCACCATATTTTTTGTCTTTTCAGATGACGGACTCCAATTTGTTGAGGAGATCCGGTCTTATGATGGAGGTGGCCAGCTACGTCACCGGTACCTGCTGGATTACGACCTATCCGGAAATGTCATTTCTGAAGAGCATTTCCGATATGATATTTTCGTTCAGGAAATGGTTCTGGAAAGACGGATAGAGCAGCTATACGATCAGCGAAAAAATCCATTGTACGACACCAATCAGCCCGGCTGGATGCCTGCCTGGCACATGGCTCATCTCGATTCCGAGTCCATTATTGAAAACATCTCGAGGTTTGCATCACACAATGTACTTTCAAGAACCATAACCACTGCCAATAGCCAGTCTAAGATCATGACATTCCAGTATGAGTACGATGCTTTTGGCTTTCCTTTGAGTTCTACACGAACTACCGATGGGGAGTTCGATATTCGCAAGTACCGCTACCAATACTTTTACAACTGATGTTTGGCATAATTCCGCCAACGTTCAATGCAATTCAGCATGTCCTCAGGAAGCTCTGCTTCAAAAGACATCCATTTTCCACTGCGGGGATGCTCAAATCCTAAGGTCCTGGCATGAAGCCCCTGCCTTGGAAGGATTTTAAAGCAATTTTCAACAAATTGCTTGTATTTAGTAAAGGTGGTCCCTTTAAGTATATTGTCGCCGCCATAGCGTGCATCATTGAATAAGGTATGCCCGATATGTTTCATGTGAACACGGATCTGATGAGTACGCCCTGTTTCGAGTTTACAACTCACCAGGGTAACATAACCATATCGTTCAATCACCCTGAAATAGGTGACCGCGGGTTTTCCTTTATCAGCCTCGTCACCCTCAAAAACCATATTCTGAAGACGGTTTTTAGGGTTTCTGCCGATATTCCCCTCGATGGTTCCTTCATCTGCTTCCAGGTTCCCCCAGACTAAAGCGATATATTCACGCTCGCTTGTCTTGTCAAAAAACTGTTTGGCAAGGTGAGTCATGGCCAATTCCGATTTAGCCACCACAAGAAGTCCGCTGGTATCCTTATCTATTCGATGAACCAATCCCGGCCTTTCGTTTGAATTCTTCGGAAGGTTCTCAAAATGAAAGCAAAGGGCGTTAATAAGCGTACCGCTGTAATTTCCATGACCGGGATGCACCACCATCCCTGCAGGTTTATTCACCACAAGAAGGTCATCATCTTCGTAAACCACATCGATGGGAATATCTTCAGGTACCAACAAGAATTCGTAAGGCGGATGGGAGAGCAGGACCTTGACCTCATCTAATGGTTTTACTTTATAATTGGATTTGACCGGGATACCGTTTACATGTACACTCCCGGCCTTTGCCGCGGCCTGAATTTTATTTCTTGTCGCATTTTCAATAAAATTCATCAGGAACTTGTCAACCCTCAGAGGCTGCTGTCCCTTATCTGCCACAAAGTGGTAATGTTCATAGAGATCATTATCATCCTGGCCGAACTCATCTTTTTCTTCTTCTATCATGATTATTGGCCACCCGAACGTTTACCATTTCCCAATACAAGGTCTATTTTCGATGTTTTAGGTAACATGGTCCCGGGAGTTATACGGTCTCCTTTATGGCGCATGGCCAGAACCTCATCCTTGCCGATATCATCGGCATAGGTGATCTCCCCTATCTCGAATCCCAATGCTTCCAGGGTTGGACGAGCTTGTCTAATTGTACGCCTTATCACAGGAGGCACAGCAATCTTCCTGAACCCAGATGGATTCAAGGTAAGATAAATCTTTCTGTTTTCCTTTACCAGGGATCCCGGCATTGGCAATTGATCTATGACAGAAAACCTCGGGTAATCAGGGTTGTAATTAGCAGAATCCTGAACCACCATGTTCAGGTCTTTGTCATCCAATTCGATCTGAACCACTTCCAGGGTTTTTCCCCGTAGATCAGGAACTTCGATAAACTGACCATGATTGGTTGTAATCTTCAACCACTTCAGCATCAAAAAACTAAAAACAATTACGGCTATAATAGCCAGACCTAATTGCTTTAAAAAGACTCGGCTGGATAAGAATTTCAGTATACTCATGAACAGCAAAATATCTCACAAATCTAAACAATTTTATGCTTGTCGGAAATTTAGATTTGTCCTTATGTCTATATACGCCCATTAAGGACAAAAAGTTTTTCGTTGGCGAAATTAAATCATACATTTATAACGATCTAATCCTTGTTTTATGAGATTAAAAATCGCTGTCGTCATGGGTGGTTATTCTAGCGAGTTCAGGATCTCACTCAAGAGCGGAAATGTTGTTTGTGAATCTCTTGACCCTAAGAAGTATGACATCTTCAGAATTCACATTTTAAAAGAAAAATGGGTGTATGTAGATGATAATGACGAGGAGTACCCTGTTGACCGAAGTGATTTTTCAATAGATATCAACGGAAATTCCATTCGTTTTGACTGTGTGTTCAATGCCATTCACGGCACTCCCGGAGAAGATGGTTACTTACAGGCCTATCTCAGTCTGTTGAATATTCCCCACACAAGCTGCAGCATGTACAAGGCAGCGTTAACTTTTAACAAAAGAGATTGTTTAAGTGTTTTGAAACCCTATGGTGTTCTAACGGCCAGGAGCTTCCTTCTCAATATGGGTGATCCAATTGATGAAGACGTCATAATAAGGCAGGTTGGATTGCCATGTTTTGTCAAGGCGAACCGTGCAGGCAGCAGTTTTGGGATCAGCAAGGTTTATAAAAAAGAGGATCTCAGGGCCGCCATCGATTTGGCTTATGAGGAGGATGATGAGATCATAATTGAGGAATTCCTGGATGGGACCGAGGTGTCGGTTGGAGTGATCAGTTTTAAGGGTGAGATCAAAGTCTTACCGGTAACCGAAATCGTCAGTGATAACGATTTCTTCGACTATAAAGCCAAATACATGGGAGAGTCGCAGGAGATAACACCTGCAAGAATAAGCGAGGAATTGAGACAGAAGGTATGCGAGGTAGCCGAGCGTATTTATCGCATACTTCGGATGACCGGTTTTACCAGGAGTGAATTCATTTTCAAGAACGGGGAACCTCATTTGCTCGAAATCAATACCGTCCCGGGTCTGACCAAGGAAAGCATCCTGCCACAGCAGGCAGCCGCAGCGGGAATAAGTTTGGAAGCCCTGTTCGACAACGCAATTTCAGAAGCTCTAAAATAATTGTGTATTTTTAAATGAATTAATTCAGAAATCAATTGCATGAAACGGGCAATTTTTCCGGGATCCTTTGATCCTATCACCTTGGGTCATTATGACATCATTAAACGCGGCATAACGCTGTTCGATGAAATAATAGTCGCTGTAGGAGAGAATTCAACTAAGAATTATATGTTCTCGATGCAGCAGAGAAAACGTTTTATCGAAGATGCCTTTAAAGGTGAAGAAAGGATCAGGGTAATGACCTATGAAGGACTGACCGTCGATTTCTGCAAAGCTGTAGATGCCGATTTTATCTTACGTGGCTTGAGAAACCCGGCCGATTTCGAGTTTGAAAAAGCTATTGCCCATACAAACAGGGACCTGGCTCCTATCGAGACCGTTTTCCTCTTAACCTCGGCCAGTACATCGTATATCTCATCATCCATTGTGCGGGAAGTGATTCAGAACAAGGGTGACTTTACCAAATTAGTGCCTAAAAGTGTCCGCATTTAAAATAGATTTTCTTGATCATGTTGCGATCAGGGTTAGAGACCTCGATCATTCTGCTGAATGGTATGAGCGTATCCTCGGGTTGAAAAAATACAAACTTGAAGCCTGGGGCGAATTCCCTGTATTCATGCTTTCGGGTAAATCAGGAATAGCGCTTTTTCCTGCAAATTCAAGGCACGAGGCCATTAAACTGAAATCCAGGGATATCAGGATCGATCATTTCGCTTTTAATGTAACAATGGCTGATTTCTTAAAAGCCCAGGAACATTTCAATTCTGAGGGAATCGATTTTGAATTTCAGGATCACCATTATTTTCATTCCATATACCTATCCGATCCGGATGGACATACCGTTGAATTGACAACCTTGATGACTGACCCCTCTGAATTCTACAGAAATGATTGAACTCAATTCACAAGCAGCCTTATATTCGCATACGAATTAGCAAGAGCTACCTTCATTTGATCACCGTTCAGCCATTCCACCTTGGTAATTCCCTCCTTCTCCTGTGGCAGCAGATCGCCGTCGAAATCGGTCTCCATTTCAAACCAATAGGTGATCTTTAGTTTAAATTTTCCGTTTCTCTTGAAAATATGATAGGTCATCTCAAGGGGTTTTCTTATTGATAATCCGGTAACCCCGGTTTCCTCTTCAACTTCCCTGATGGCGGTTTTATCAATAGTTTCCCTGTTTTCAGCTTTGCCCTTTGGAAGGTCCCACTTGTCATTCCTGTAGATAAAGAGCACCTCTCCCTTGGCGTTAAATACCTTCCCGCCGGCTGCAATCACATTCGGCAACAATTTCTGAAAGGTCTTCATCATGCCGTCGGCGTCTTCCGATATCAGCCTTATGGAAGACAATTCTTTTGATCGAAGCTCATTGAGGACCTTACCGATATTAACCGTTTCCAAAAGATAATTCTTAAAATCGGTCTCCTGTTCAACTTTGGTCGTTAAAATAAGGGGTTTATCACCAACAAAGATTT
>JBFKFP010000049.1:0-17674 GCA_041618535.1 Flavobacteriaceae bacterium | reverse complement strand
TCCCTGTTTGTATTCGGGATCCTCTTCTGGACTTTCGCAGAATATATGCTTCACCGTTACCTGTTTCACTGGATAACCAAGGCTAAATGGGTTCAGAGATTTCATTTTATAATGCATGGATCTCATCACCAGTTCCCGCGTGATGAAGAGCGTCTTTTGATGCCCCCGGTTCCCGGAATTATCCTGGCGAGTTTATTGTTCCTCTTCTTTTTTATAATATTCTGGATCCTGGGAATCTCTGATTTGACCTTCGGATTTTTTCCTGGCTTCTTCCTTGGATACCTGTTATATTCCTTTGTTCACAGGGCCACCCATGTTACTCGGCCTCCAAAACGATTTAAGCATTTATGGCGTCATCACAGCCTTCATCATTACAAATATCCGGATAAGGCTTTTGGAGTTTCCAGTACATTCTGGGATCGTGTATTCGGCACCATGCCTCCGGGAAAAGAACAGGGGGAGAAGGCGACGTGAGTCTCAATTATCTTATGGGCTTCATCCGTTTAAATTCGGCAGATCGATCAAATAGATATCGGTAAGTTGAGTGTACCTTCTTGATTTCACCCCCTACCTGCTTCACCACGATGATCATTTTTCTATTGAAATCTCCTATCCCACTTATCTCAATAGTCCGGTATTTTGGTTGAAGACGAAGGCCGGTGTTGTACATGGCTTCGATCATTAAGCCATCAACCCCTTTCCCCTGGTGTTCGGGAACAATTCCGAAGAGAAAACCCAATATTTTCCGATTCTTTTTCTGCCATTTATACCAGGCAAATTTGATTTTTCCTAACAGGTTTATTTTACCATTGAGATGTTTGATAAACTGGTTCACATCCGGAATATTAAAATACATCCCCACCGGCTCGGATTTATAATAAGCAATATAGATCAATTCCTCATCCAGTATTGGTTTCACCCGGCTCATGATCTGATGCCCCTGTTCTTCCGTTATCGGTGTGACCCCTTCATGTTTTACCCATGCCCTGTTGTATACTTCCACGATGTGCCTGGTCTGCTCACGTATGCGCCTTCTATCCAGTTTCTGCACCTCATAATTTCCCCGCTCATGAACAATTTCGGCTTTTCTTATCAACTTTTCATGCACAGGCATATCCAAATCACGGATGAAGGTGTAATGTTCGTAATAGATTTTGAACCCATAATTCTCGAAGAGCTTTTTGTAATAAGGGAAATTATAGTTGAACTGATAATTGGGTTCAATTTCATACCCCTTAGTTAGCAGGCCCCACCATTTATCCCTGTTTCCGAAATTTACAGGTCCATCCATATAGGTACAACCTTGTTGCCGCAGCCATTCCCTGCCGGCATCGAACATTAAATCTGCAACCTTCTGATCATTTATGCATTCGAAAAAGCCGATCCCGCCCATGGTTTTATTCATCCCTTTAATAGTGGTCTTTCTCGTTACGAAAGCCGCCATACGGCCAACTACCTTCTTGTTCTGAATGGCAAGCCAACAAATGCAGGATCCCGTTTTAAAACTGCTGTTCAGCTCTGGATCGAAAACTGCTTTTATATCACTGTCTAGAGGTCTTATCCAACACTTTTCATTCCTGTAAAGAGAGACAGGGAAATTTATAAATCTCTTGACATCAATGGCCGTTTTAACTTCAACTAAGTGCATTAAAAAACTTTCAGGCCGGAAGGTAATAAATATTTTCCCCAAGACAGAAAGCTTGGATAATTTTCATTAATCCCTTTTATAGAGTATCATTTGCAGTCAGGATCAAACTAAAACGGCCAGGAAATTTCAAAACAAATCTCACTGGCCGAAGAAATTCAAACGAGGTAAATTATACAGGATTTTAAACCTTGTCAGGGTCTAAATTTTCTTTTTCATAGCTATAATTTCCCTGTTATCAGGAATAGATGCAAAAAATACCAAAAGGTTGCGTGATAAAATTGCTAGAGGCTAAAAGAAATGTTATTTTAGCGTGAATGTAGAACTGTTGAAAAAGGTATTTATGAGTACAGAAAAAGAAGCCAAATTAAAAGCACTCAAACTGACCTTAGATAAGCTTGACAAGGCTTATGGAAAGGGAACTGTGATGAAGATGAGTGATTCGGCACAAGATAATGTTGAGGCAATTTCGTCCGGATCAATCGGGCTGGACTTAGCCTTAGGCGTGGGTGGTTATCCCCGGGGTCGGGTAATTGAGATTTACGGCCCGGAATCCTCTGGTAAAACAACACTTACCTTACACGCTATTGCTGAGGCCCAAAAATCAGGAGGGATCGCAGCATTTATAGACGCGGAACATGCTTTCGACCGTTTTTATGCGGAAAAATTAGGCATTGATATCGATAACCTGATCATTTCCCAACCGGACCACGGGGAGCAGGCACTTGAAATCACTGACAATCTAATCCGCTCTGGTGCGATCGATATAATCGTGATCGACTCTGTTGCTGCCCTTACCCCTAAGAGTGAAATAGAAGGCGAGATGGGAGACTCGAAAATGGGGTTGCATGCCAGGTTGATGTCTCAGGCGCTGCGAAAGCTGACTGCTTCCATTTCAAAGACCAATTGCACGGTCATATTTATCAATCAATTGCGCGAGAAGATCGGTGTTATGTTTGGTAATCCCGAAACCACTACCGGTGGAAATGCCCTTAAATTTTATGCCTCAGTAAGGCTGGATATAAGACGGTCAACACAGATCAAGGACAGTAGTAATCAGGTTTTGGGAAACAAAACGCGAGTTAAAGTTGTTAAGAACAAGGTTGCTCCTCCTTTCAAAATGGCCGAATTCGATATCATGTACGGTGAGGGTATTTCCAAGGTTGGGGAGATTATCGATATAGCGGTTGATCACGATATCATTAAAAAGAGTGGTTCATGGTTTAGTTACCAGGACACCAAACTGGGACAGGGACGGGATGCGGTCAAGGTCTTGATTAAAGACAACCCGGAACTGATGGAAGAACTGGAGAAAAAAATACGCGATTTTCAGCAGGTTGAAAATTGATCGAAAATCCCGAGTTCTCGGGATTTTTTCATTTCTGAACGCAACCTTTTCGTACCTTAAGCATCTTAGCCTAATAGAAAAGCTTATAAATTCATCAGAAAATGAAAAAGTTATTCCTGTTATTGATTGTTTTAGCAACAATGGGATGTTCAACCGATGATGTGACAACCTCAGAATATACCCTTGAGATTTTACCTATCCGAACAGTTATCGATATGCCCGAATCGGTGAATTTCAACAATAGCTATGTAATTAATTACACTTATTCCCTGCCAACAAATTGCCATACCTTTAGTGACCTGTATTATCTGACCAATGGTGTAGAACGTACAGTGGCAGTTATCAGTCGGAGGCTTAACCCGGTTGGGGATGTGATATGTGAAGATCTGCCCTATGAGGAGATTCAGGGTCAGTTCACTTTCCATGTACTGAACAATGAAGGGACCTATATCTTCAAGTTCTGGCAGGGGCTGGATGAGAATGGAGATGACCGATACCTGGTTTATGAGGTGCCAATTGAATAAATGTTTAACAACTAAGTGCTTGATCGCTTGAGTTTAGAATTACTCATAGAAAAATGCAAAAAAAATGATACTAAAGCACAAGGCGAATTGTACAAATTATACTCTCGAAGGTTATTTGCGCTCTGTCTTAAGTATTCAAGGAATCGCGCTGAGGCGGAGGATGTGCTTCAGGATTCCTTTATGACCATTTTCAAAAAGATCGAGCAATTTGACTATAGAGGATCCTTCGAAGGTTGGGTCAAGAGAATAACGATCAATACAGCCCTTCAGCGATACAGAACCAAAGGGGTTTTAAATATCGTTGATGAAGAACAGATCGAGGATGTGGAGGTTACAGCTGAAGATTATGACCTGAGTATCGATTTTTTATTGTCCTGCGTGCAGGAGTTGCCAGACCGCTACAGGCTGGTTTTTAACCTTTATGCCCTGGACGGTTACTCCCACAAGGAAATAGCCAGGATGCTGGATATTTCTACAGGAACAACAAAATCGAACCTGGCAAGAGCCAGAATGATATTGAAAGACAAAATTAATACCTATAAATCGCAAGTGAATTTGCAAACATTGTGATGAGTGAAAAAAGAAACATAGACAAGCTGTTCAAGGAAAAGCTTAAAGAATTTGAAGCGACCCCAAGCGCTTCCGTCTGGGAGAACATTTCGCAACAATTTGGCCAGGAGAGCAGTGAAAGAAAAGGCATTCCGTTATGGTGGAAAATTGCCGGAGTGGCTGCCGGCCTGATCCTGTTGATAACTGTAGGAACTACACTTCTCAATACCGAAGGTGATGAAATTAATACGGAACAAAATGTTGTTGATACAGAATCGGTTTTTCCTACTGTTAAGCCGGACAATGAAACTGGCAATTCTGAGATGGACCTGCCTGCATCAACTGATAACAACACTGAGCCCCCGGTTAGTGATGATGAGGCTTCAGAAAGCTCGATAGCCAATAGCGGAAATACAGGGCCGAAAGACAAGGTCATCAAAAATAATGATGCTTCAGATGTAAAGTCACAGCAGGTTGTTGCCGGCCATTCCGCGGTTAATCAAGTTGAGAAACCCTTAAAGGAATTTACTGAGAAAAACAAGGAAGAAGGAAGTCAGATCGTCAAGAAAGAAGATGGGACCAGCGATATGATCGATTCAGCTGTTGTTGACCTGAACAACCCTGCTGCAGGTGATGCAAAAGATAAAAAGGATTCTGTTGAACAGGCAGAAGAAGCAGAGGGTCTGGTTAAAGATAAAGACCCTTTAAAGGTTCAACAGGACAAGGCTTTAGCCCAAGGGGCGGAATTGACTGATGAAAACCCAACCCAGGAAAAAATTACCGAGGAAGCTCAGGAATCTCTGGAAGAGGCTATTGCCGCCCAGGACGAGAGCGAGACGGATGAAAAAGAGGAATTCGGAAATAGATGGAGCGTAACCCCGCAGGTCGCTCCGGTCTATTTCAATTCTCTTGGTTCCGGTTCGGCCATAGACGGAGAGTTCAGCGATAATTCACGTACCGGTGAAATCAACATGAATTACGGAATAGTAGCCAGTTACGATTTTAACGAAAAACTCACCTTAAGGGCAGGGATCAATCAAATGAACCTCAGTTACCGAACAAATGATGTGATCGTCTATAACAATATTCAGCCTAATACCGGTGAAAAGCCACTTAAGAATGTCAACTTAAATGAAGAAAGCATGGATCTTTCATTTTTAAGTGCCAATGGACTGAATTTTGCCCAGGTTCCCGGAGTTGTTGCCGCTAATATTGAATCTTCAATCGACCAGGAGGTAGGCTTTATAGAATTCCCGCTTGAGTTAGAATATAAACTGACTGATAAAAAGGTTGGTATTAGCGTTATTGGCGGAATGAGTACGCTTATCCTGAGCGAGAATAGAATTTATTCTTCCCTTCAGGGCCAGAAACGAGAGTTGGGCGAAGCCTCCAACATCAATTCAACCAGCTTTAGTGCAAATCTGGGCATGGGACTGAATGTGAAGATATCAGAAAGCATTGATTTAAATCTTGAGCCCGTATTTAAGTACCATTTGAATACGTTTAAAGACACAAATGGAAATTTCAATCCTTACAACATGGGGATTTACTCGGGTTTGAGTTTTAAGTTTTAGGTTTTTTAGTTGGTTAGATTGGTTATTGAACTCCTAGATACACTTCAAAGAGGAGAGCAATGATGAAGAGAAGCTGCTCTAATTGCCCTGAGCAGCTTTTTTTTTTGCCATCCGATCGTTTACCAGCTCTTCCATGATCATTTTTCGGGCTATTTCACGTATTTCCTGTGTGTGCTCTACCCTCAACCCGGCCGTTTCAATAAATGGATGTACTTTGACACGCAATCGTCCGGGTCCTCCACTGAAAAATGTGTAGGAGAATCGTTTCTTGTTATCGAGAAAGGTCATCGGAACTATAGGGATTTTATGGTTTATGGCCAGCCTGAAGGCCCCATCTTTAAAATTGTCTAAAACAACCGATTCCTCTGGGACCCGCCCCTCCGGAAAGATACATATACTCAATCCTGAATCAAGACGGCGTTGGGCTCTTTTAAATACTGCTTGCCGGCTTCTGGGGTCGTTCCGATCTACCAAAATGCAGGTTTTCTTGTAAAAAAACCCGAATAGGGGAATTTTTGCGAGCTCCTTCTTGCCAACAAAGACAAATGATTGATTCCTGGCCGCGACCAGCATCAGCATGATATCTATCATGGACGTATGATTGGCGATAAGCATGTAGCTCTTGCCTTTTTCCAGGTGTTGCGATCGGGAAATCTGCCAGCGTAAACCCATACCAACAAGTATGAAACTGGCCCAGAAACGCGCCAGCCTCATAAAGTGGGGATACCATTTATCTCTTGATATCACAATAAGCAACAATGGGAGAAGAATAATTATAGGAAGGGTTACCAGAATATAGAACCAGATCCTGTATAAAAGCCAAAATGGATATTTTAGATATCTCATGCCGACCAAACCTACATATTTTTTTTGACTTAATTAGGCTGGTAGATTGAGCTATTCTTTCAAATGGATTACCTTTGCCGCAATTCTAAATCCTTAGCACGATGGCTAGAATACTGACGGGAGTTCAAAGTACAGGCACCCCTCATCTCGGTAATTTGCTCGGAGCTATACTTCCGGCCATAGAAATGAGTGAGAGCCCCGAGAATGATTCATTTCTCTTTATCGCAGATCTTCACTCCCTGACACAAATTAAACAAGCTGAGATTTTACGAAGCAACACCTATTCAACCGCAGCTACATGGCTTGCCTGCGGCCTGGATCCCGGGAAAACGGTTTTTTACCGACAGAGCGATGTGCCGCAGGTAACAGAACTGGCATGGTACCTCAGCTGCTTCTTTCCCTATCAACGGCTCACTTTAGCTCATAGCTTCAAGGACAAGGCTGACCGTCTTGAAGATGTTAACGCCGGCCTTTTCAGCTATCCAATGCTAATGGCCGCCGATATCCTTCTTTACGATGCTGAGATCATTCCGGTGGGAAAGGATCAACTTCAGCACATTGAAATGACGAGAAATGTAGCTAACCGGATTCATGCCCTGGTTGGCGAATTGTTTGTCATGCCGGAGGCGGATCTTAAAAAAGACAGCATGTATATTCCGGGAACTGATGGTGAGAAGATGAGTAAAAGCAAGGACAACATCATAAATATTTTCCTTCCGGAAAAGAAACTGCGAAAACAGATCATGGGAATTAAGACAGACAGCACTCCTCTTGAGGATCCCAAAGACTGGAAGAAATGTAATCTTTTCGCTTTGTATAAAATACTTGCTGATGACAGAGCCGTAGAGGAGATGAAAAAGAATTATGAACGGGGCGGATATGGCTACGGCCATGCGAAACAAGCACTATTCGAGTTAATTCTTGAACGCTTCGGGAAGGAACGTCAAAAGTATGAGGATTACATGAACAATCTTGACGAAATCGATCGTATTCTCCATAAAGGGGCGGAGAAAGCAAAACAGGTGGCTGATTCGGTTCTTGACAGGGTGCGTTCCAAACTGGGTTATTGATTCATCAACTCGAAAAACTTGCCGTTCAGAGGCCTGACAAGGTTCTTTAATTCCAGGCTCAATAATTTAGATGCTGTGGTATGGACAGGGAGATCACAAGCAATTGCTATATCATCGATAAAGACTGAACCACATCTCCCTATGTAACGGTATATCTTTTCTTCCTCTCTATCAAGGCTCGGGAACGGCAGTTCTGGTTTGGCTGCATCGGCCTTTGAAGATCTCCAGTTCAACAGCACAGGAATATCCTCTGGGGATGAGAGCAGGTGGGCCTGCTGGGTTTTGATCAGGTTGTTACACCCCTCGCTCATCATGTCGGTTACACGACCAGGAACAGCAAAAACTTCCCTGTTGTATGAATTGGCAATATCTGCCGTGACCAGACTGCCTCCTTTTGCTGCAGATTCGATAACGATAGTTGCTTCACTCAAACCCGCTATTATACGATTTCGCTTCAGGAAATTGGTCCTTTCAAAATTATCGGTGCTCCAGAAATCCGTCAGAAATCCGCCATGCTCCATAATGGCTCCCATGTAAGTTGAATGGGATCTGGGATAGACCTGGTCAAAGCCATGGGCAAGGCAGGCGATGGTTTGGAGATTTCGATCTACTGCAGCAATCTGGGCAGTTATATCCGTGCCATAGGCGAAGCCGGAGACGATGATCGGGTTATATGCTGTTAAATAATTCACAAGTTCCCGGCAAAAGGATATTCCCCTGGATGTGATCCTCCTGGTCCCTACAATACTTATAACCGGTTGATTTCTTATCGTGATCCTGCCCTTTTGAAACAGCAGGACAGGGCCATCAGCACAATGCCTCAAACGGTCGGGATAATCGTCACAAAGGATCCCTTTACAATAAATTTTGTTGGCCCTTATAAATCGCAACTCGTTTTCAGCCATTTTAAAAAGATCGGGGGCCCTCAAATGCTTTAACATTTGTGTTCCGAACCCTTGAACCCTTAACCAACTTGACTCTGAAGCTTCAAACACCGCCTTTGCCGAACCGAAATGGAGCAACAACCTCTTAGCCAGGATATCACCGAGTTGACTGACCTTTTGCAGAGCCAAATAAGCGATAAGTTCGGAATCGGACATTATAAGATCATTTTATCAAATATAGAATATTTTCTCTATTTATTTATCAGTCTTGTTGATAACTCCTGATCATATGCGCAGATACTATGCAAAAATTTTTAACTTTGTTTTCATGCAGTTCGATAGCTATATCAGTGATTTATTATACCGGTACGAATGTGTTGTCATCCCGGATTTCGGCGCTTTTTTAACCAGGCAGGTTTCCGCTGAAATAGATGACGATACCCATTCGTTTTATCCGCCTAGAAAAGTTATTTCCTTCAATGAGCAATTAAAGGATAATGACGGGCTGCTGGCGCATTATATTTCCGGGGTAGAGAAGATGCCGTACGAATTGGCGCTGCAGAAGGTTATAAAAAAGACCAAAGCCCTGAAATCATATCTTGCTCAGGGTGAAACTCTGACTTTCAAAAATATAGGTGATATAAGTTTAAACGCGGAAGGCCGGATCGCATTCGAGCCAGCCAGCGGGCCAAATTATTTAACCCGATCTTTCGGCTTGTCCGGATTCTCATCTCCAGAGATCAAGCGTGAGACATTCAGGAAAACCGTGGAAAATATTGAGGCAAGCACCCCGATTGCATTCACCCCTGAACGGCGAAGTAGTCGCTCATGGTTTAAATACGCCGCTGTTGCTGTTATAGCCCTTACGCTGGGTGGATTCATCGCTTCCAATTATTACCTGGGTCAGATTGAACAGCACAATTTAATGGCTGAGCAGGAGGCTCAACAAGAACTTGAATCCAGAATTCAGGGGGCAACCTTTGTAATGGAGAATCCATTGCCAGCTATCACCCTTGAACTGGACCGTCAGAGTGGCAATTATCATGTTGTGGCAGGAGCATTCCGGATTGAGGCTAACTGTGACAAAAAACTTGAGGAACTCAGGGAACTCGGTTATAATGCCCGTCGTATCGGAACCAATAGATTTGGCTTACACCAAGTCGTCTATTCAAGTTTCGAGAGCAGGGCCGAGGCTCAGAGAGCTCTTTACAAGATTCGTCGCGATCACAACAAAGATGCCTGGTTACTGATTCAGGACCTTGATTGATTTAGCATTTAAAAATTGAATTTATCTCATTCGCAAAAAAGGCGTCTATGAAAGCAAAATGTCCGAACGACTCATTGAGCATAATGACAGACCTGGTACTGCCCTCGGAAACCAATCCGCTTAACAACTTGTTCGGAGGAGAGCTTTTAGCAAGGATGGATCGTGCCGCCAGTATTGCCGCACGTCGGCATTCCCGGCGTATTGTTGTGACCGCTTCGGTCAACCATGTCGCATTCAAGCATGCAGTCCCTCTGGGAAGCGTTGTTACCGTTGAGGCAAAAGTCTCCCGTGCCTTCAGTACTTCCATGGAGGTTTACCTGGATGTCTGGATCGATGACAGACAATCCGGAGACCGGTATAAAGCCAATGAGGCTATTTATACTTTTGTAGCGGTAGATGATGTTGGACGTCCTGTTAAGGTTCCTGAGTTGATTCCTGAATCGGATCTGGAAAAAGAACGTTTTGAAGGTGCCCTCAGGAGAAAACAGCTCAGCCTTGTGCTGGCCGGTAAGATGAAACCAACAGAAGCTACTGAACTCAAAGCGATTTTCGAAAGCGATTAATAATTCAAAATTAAACCTTTCATAATTTACTCTGTCTTATAGTAAAACCCAATTACTATGAGAACTTTGATCTTTACCTTAGGAATTATTTTTACGCTTAGCTTAAGCTCTTGTGCAACCCGCGTTTATCACAGGCCCTCTGCCGTCAAAGTAGTAAAGGTTGCTCCAAAGCATCATAAAATCGTGGTGGTTAAAGGCAAAAGATATTATTATTGGAACGGAAGGCACTACAGGAAAACAGCCCAAGGATTTATAGTTGTGAGAGTATAATTGCTACATCCTGAAAATCCAGTTGGCCGGATCCTGGGTTTTTAATTCCTTGAAGACCAAAAAGCTCAGTATGGTCTCTCCAGTAGATTTATTGGTAAGCACTTCACCAATTACCTGTTTTGTATTCACCTTATCCCCTTTCTTGACATAGATTTTTGACAGGTTCTTGTATACAGTAAAGTAATTTCCGTGCTTGACCATAACAGTGATGTTTCCGTTCCTCGGAACAATCACTGAATTGACCTCTCCCTCGAAAACAGCCCGTACTTTTTCACCCTTGTTGGTGGCAATCCGAACCCCGTTACTGTTGATGTATACCGTCCTGTCTATTGGAGAGGGATGACGGCCATAACGAATCTTTACCACGCCCTCTTCAACCGGCCAGGGAAGCTTTCCCTTATTCGCGGTAAAATTTGCTGCAAGTATCTTGTCTTCGGGCGTCAATGCAAAGGTTCTTGAGTTAGCGGCTTTACCCGCGTCCCTGTTCGACTTTGCCATAGCTTCGCGGATAATCTTCTCTATCTCCCGGTCAATCCTTGCCGCCTCTCTTTCTTTTTGCCTTATTTGGGAATTATAGTTGCTCAGGTTCTTTTTGATCTCCGAAACAAGGGTTTGCTGCTCTAATAATTCTTTTTCCAGTTCATCTTTAGCCATCCGGTTATCCCCGATCAGCCTTTGCTTTTCGTCCTTCTTCTCAATTAGTAATGTGTTCAACTCCTGCAATCGTTGGGTTTGTAATTTTATCTCTTCGCTCTGCTTTTTTTGATAATCAGCATATTGCCTGATGTACTGCAACCGTTTATAGGCCTGCTGAAAATCTGTGGAAGATAAAAGGAACATCACTTTATTCTGGTCAGACCTGGCCTTGTAGGACCTTACGATCATCTTCGCGAATTCCTCTTTTAAAAGTTTTAATCTATCCCTGTATTGCGTGATCTTTTTTTGGTTTTCATTGATTTCACGAGTAAGTAAGTTGGCCTGCTGATTGGTAACATTTATAAGATTCTGACGCACCGACATTTTGTAGCTCAGATCTTCTACAGCTGTAAGCACAGATTTCTGTTCGGTCTTTCCTTTATAGAGTAATTTATTGATCTGGCTGATCTCACGGCGTAGTTCCTGTCGCCTTTCCTCAAGCTCTTGCTGCTTTTTAGTCTGGGCATTTGAGAGCATTCCGAAACATAAGAATGCGGAAAGTAAAATTAATTTTAAGTAGTTGGCAGACATTTATCTAATCTCGATTTCTTCAAAGCCTGAGGGTATCCGGAAAGGAAACCTCAATTCATTGTTCAAAGATACTGATCTGAACACCATATTCACGATAGTTTCTTCTTGTTGCTGCAGAGCGATAACCCTGATTTGCTCAGGAAGGATCTGTCTTTTTACCCTTTGGTAATTAGTATAGTCTATCTGTAGCATCCTGCCCTCATAGGGTTGAGCCAATTGTTGAGAATCCATCTTAAAATGAGAAGGATTCAGCAGAAAAAAGATCTCGTAAAGACTGTTTTGACTGGAAGGAAAAAGCACATAAGAGTTCTCATGCACATCTGAGCTGTAGGTGTTTTCATCAAGCCTGAAAATGGCCTCTCCTAACAATAGGTTCTGAATATTCTCAAAATTTAGCTCTGTGCCCAGAAAATCACTTATCAAGGCAAAATCCCCGTCAAAATAGGTGTTGTCAAGTTTATTATAATAGCTCACTTTGTCGGGAGTGATCATTACTCTCACTATACCAAGAGTTGCGCTTAACCAAATCACTTTGTCCTTTTCCATCCGGAGATTAACCGAATGGGATTGTGACTGATCACCCTGAAAGTAATCAACCTTCACCTTAGATTGCAGTGTCTTAAAGTCAACAATGCTTTTATTATAAGCCCTGATCAGCTTGGCGGAACTCATTTTGCCTTCAAGATTACCGGTAGCGGAAACACGATTCGCCGACTTACAGCCTCCGAAGGCAATTGCGATCAATAGTATAAGTATATGAATTCTTTTAATCATTCTTGTTCAGTACCTCTTGAGCCTTTCTTTCAAACGCCTGAGATTGCACAATATTATTGTCCAACTTGTATGCCAGACTTAGTTGTTTATAAAAATCAGCTTCCATTATCACGTCATCAATAATGTAATCGAGTCCCATCATAAGAACCTCGATAGCCGCTTTGGGGTTGTTCAGCTTGTTTTCGGCAACGCCGTTCAACAGGTACAATATCGGCTGTGCCGGATATAGATCAAGAGCCTCACCAGTAAGGCTAACAACCTCTTTGTTCTCACCTGAGTCCACCTGAAGAAGCAGCATATTCCTAAAAAGATCAAAATTATCAGGATCTTTATCATACGCCTTTTTATAAAATTCCAGGGCTTTGACCTTGTCTCCCGTTTTTAGGTAATATTGAGCCAATTCAGCATCAGATTCACCACTTTCATCAGAAACAACTTCTGTTGTGACCTCGAGCAACTCCGATTCAAACCGCGGATTTTGTTGTACGAACTGCACAAAATCGTTAAGGACCATAGCCTTGGCATCGGCCTTGATTGTTGGACTTTTAATCACGATTTTCATCGACTCGATGGCCTTGTCCGGTTTAGCGTCGTCGAGGTAAAATTTGTACAACGCCAGGTGGACCAATTGGGATTCAGGCTTGCGCTTAAGCAGGCGTTCTGCTGTTTCAAAAGCCTTTTGTTTCTGTCCTGTCTGGCTGTATCTATAGATAAGATTCAGGTAATTATCTTCATTATCCGGTTTATTGCGAATGCGGGTTTCCAAATAATCTATACGGTCCTGGTCTGCTCCGGTGGCATTATAGATTCTGTTTCTCAATTCCTCCCTGGATTCAGATACGCCCAGCTGCTCATCCAGTTCATCGAGAAGTTCCAGGGCCTCCTTAAAACGATCCATTCTAAAATAGAGATTGGCCAGGTCCTCTTTGTAATCTGAATGATAGCCAACCAGTTGTTCCACAGTTGCTATGGCCTTATCGAATTCCTCGCTTTCCACATAAACGCCGTAGAGTTCATCCAGATACCATTCGTTGTCAGGATCGAGCTCTATGGCTTTCTTTAATGCATCCTCAGCCGCACCGTAATTTTTAAGCTGTACATAGTTCTTTCCGATTTCAAAATAGACCACGGATTTTGAGTCATCCAGGTTCAGGCATTTCTGCAGGGCGATAATAGACCGATCATAATTCTCAATCGCTTTTTGCTTTAACGCTTCAAAAAAGTGCTCCTGGAACTTATCCTCGATATTTCCCAGGTCATCATCAACACGGTTAAAATCAACCTGGGAGCTCAAGGTTAATGGTAAACCTAGCCCGATTAAGAACATTGAGATTTTGAGTGTACGCCACATAGTCCAACATGAACCAATTTAGGAAAATTCAATCAGCCTTTGATTAAATTATGCTATTTTTAACGCCTATTTGAAACCGGTGCTTCCAAAGCCACCAGATCCCCTGACGGTTTCATTCAAAGAATTTACTTCCTCCCAATCGGCGCGTTCATGCCTTGCGATGACGAGTTGGGCAATCCTGTCTCCTGGAGAAATTATCACCTCTTCATTTGATAGATTCACAAGAATTACGCCAATTTCACCCCGGTAATCGGCATCAATGGTTCCAGGGGTGTTCAGGACGGTTATCCCTTTTTTTAAGGCCATTCCGCTACGCGGCCTTACCTGGGCCTCAAAACCCGAGGGTAATTCAATCTGGAGCCCGGTTTTAATCAACGCTCTTTCCAGTGGTTTTAATATTACCGGATGGTCTAAAAAGGCTTGCAGGTCCATTCCGGCTGACAGATCAGTTTTATATGCTGGAAGCAGGTTTTGCGAACTGTTGATTATTTTGATAGTCATCTTGCTCTTATTATTTGTTTTATGTCCTCTTTTTCCATTAGCCAGACCATTACCAGAAAGATGAGCAGCATGCTTCCGCCAACCAAATAATTCTCCCTGAACCCGTAAAAATAGATCGTGGAAAAGGCTATTGAAAGCATAAGATATCCCCCAATCTTTTTGAGATTATATGGAATGGGATAATATTTTCTTCCGTAGTAAAAGGAAAGTAACGCCATAATGCCATAAGCTGCCAGAGTTGCTAAGGCCGATCCTTTATAGCTTATTACCGGTATCAATGCGATATTCATGCCGAGCGTCACCAGGGCGCCGAACACCGAAATATAAGCTCCGAATTTGGTTCGGTCCGTGATTTTGTACCAAACCGATAAATTATGATAAATACCTAAGAAAAGATATGCTATCAGCAGAACCGGGACTACCCACATCGCTTCCCAATAAGGTTCATCCCTGATGATGACGGGCTTGATAATATCGGCCATAACGACCACCAGTAAAAGGATAAAGGAGCCAAGAACCACAAAAAACTCCAATATCCGGGCATAATTCTTCTGTGGGTTTTCGGAATTGGCATGTTTGAAGAAATATGGCTCAATACCCAGCCTGTAAGCTGCGGCAAAGAGGGTCATGAACAGGGCCAATTTATAACAAGCAGAATACATCCCGATAATATGCTTGGGGTCCTCGACATCCAGCATGCGGTCAAGCAATATCCTGTCAAAGGTCTCATTTATTGAGAAGGCCACACCGGCCACCAGAACAGGAAAGGCATATCTAAGCATCCTTTTCCAGAGTGAACTGTCGAAACCATACTTCACCCTGAAATAAAAAGGGATCATGAATAACAAGGTAAAAGCACTTGCTATCACATTGGCGATAAAAATATAATTTATTTCAAAATTTGCGATATACAGGCTTTGGTAAACCTGGCCTTGCTGATCCATCCGGGGCAGCAGCAGTAAAAAAAACAGGTTGAACCCAATATTGATTAAAACATTGGCAATTTTGATTATGGTATATGTCTTTGGCCGTTCCCTTGCCCTAAGCCAGGCAAAAGGAATGACAACTAATGCATCCAGCAACAGAATCCAAAGGACAAGCACGATATAATCTACCCGGATATTAGTGATACCCGCTAATTGGTCTTTGAGCAGATAGGCCAGAATGAAGAATAAAAATGAAGAGCCAACAAGAGAAGTTGAGGCTGTACTAACTACCATTTCCTTATTTGACTCTTTATTGAAAAACCTGAAAAAGGCGGTTTCCATCCCGTAGGCCAGGACCACGTTAAACAGCACAAACCAGGCAAAGATCAGGGAAACATTCCCATACTCAGAAACCGAAGGGAGCACCCCAGGAGAGGTGTAGAGAGGCACAAGCAGAAAACTCAACATCCTTGGTAGCACAGTGGCCAGACCATAGAAAAAGGTTTGCTTGAAAAGAGTCTTGAAAGCGTTCAAAAAAGATTGTTTGTTCGGCTAAAAATACGTTTTTAGCAAACGTCAACCAAAGATATATTATTGCTTGACAGGAGGCGCGCTGGGATAAGGTATCGCTGCTTTTTCAACCAGCCCTTCCAATTTAAAATATCGTGTCTTACCACGCTTCTGATAACTTATAACACATTCATCGTCCCGGAGCTCAAAAGGAATTGATGTTTTTACAACCGGCAGTTGATTTCCGTATTCCTCCATGGGATCACTGCTCAATATCATATCATTCTTCCTGTTTAACTCTGAATTGAAGCGGCCAACGTACACACCGGCTTCTTGTTTCCATTCCAGTTTTGCAGATTGCCCCCGGAAATAGATACTGTCCAGCTCACTGTTTTTCTCCTTTAAGGGTAAAAATACATTGATCCCTGATCCACCACCCTCAACCCCGGCTACCCAGCTTTGATAATAGGGATTTTCAAATTTTACCGGCGCTTTCTTATCCAGGCTTCGGGTTCCGGAACATTGTGAGAAACTGCACATGACCACAAGGACTAAAATTAAAGTTGTTAACTGTTTGATGCCTTTCTTCATAATTGAAATTCTGTCATTATAAAGATATGAAATCAAATTCTGTTCCATAAAAAAGCCCCGCTGAAAAGCAGGGCTATATATCGATTATCTATTTATCTTAATTATTCAGGGCTTCAGCGCCTCCAACAATCTCAAGGATCTCACCTGTGATGGCAGCTTGTCTGGCCTTATTGTAAGATAAGGTGAGCTGGTCTCTGAGTTCTGTTGCGTTATCGGTAGCCTTGTGCATCGCAGTCATACGCGCTCCGTGTTCACTGGCAAAAGAATCCCTGATCGCCTTATACAATTGTGTTTTTAATGATTTCGGGATCAATTCTTCAACGATTTCCGCCTTCGAAGGTTCGAAAATATAGTCGAGATTTACCGCAGAATCGCTATCGATCGGGATAATGGGCAGGAATTGCTCGGTCTTTACGATCTGGGTTGCAGCGTTTTTAAAGCTGTTGTATACCAGTACGATCTTATCGTATTCAGCCGATTCAAATTTATCCATGAGCATCTCAGCGATCTCGGCCACATTCTCGAAGGTCAGGTTGTCAAAAACCTCATTATTGTTCATGATAACCTTTTGCGCCTTTTTCAAAATATCATTCCCCTTCTTACCGATTGTCAGCATGGATGTTTCAGAGCCTGAATACTCTTCTTCACTCAGGCGGGTGGCCTCTTTAACTATATTGGAGTTGAACGCACCGCATAATCCCCTGTTCGAGGTAATAGCTACAACCAACACTCTGTTCTCAGGTCTTTGAACAGCAAACTTGCTTCCGCTGTCGGAATCCAATGTAGCGCTTAAACTCTGTAAAAGCTCGGTCAGTTTGTCGGCATAGGGGCGCATGGCAGTGATCGCATCCTGGGCCTTCTTTAACTTAGCAGCAGAAACCATTTTCATGGCACTGGTGATCTGCATAGTCGATTTTACAGAACTGATCCTATTTCTTATTTCCTTTAGGTTTGCCATTTTCCTATATTAACGTTTTATACGTATTTTGAAGCGAGGTCCTTGCAAACTTTTGTAAGGGTATCAGTCACTTTTTCGGTGAGTTTACCAGCTTTGATAGTATCGAGTATATCCCTGTGCTTCGCGTTTAGGAACTCGATAAAATCGCGTTCGAATTCCTTTACCTTGTTCACCGGAACATTCCTAAGCAGGTTCTTTGATCCCGCAAAGATAATCGCAACCTGATCCTCAACCTTAAATGGGTCGTTTTGAGACTGCTTCAGGATTTCAACATTACGTTTACCTTTTTCAATAAC
>JBFKFP010000048.1:0-18078 GCA_041618535.1 Flavobacteriaceae bacterium | reverse complement strand
GTCCCGCTGGAATCAATTCATCAATTCTTAAAACATGCCAGGTGCCATTATGCTTGTAAATTTCAGTAGTTCCTGGCTTGTATTCAAGGTTAGCCGGGAGCCTTGAACTGCCTTTTTCAAATGATCGGTTCGTCCAGAGCAGGTTATTGTTGTCCCTGCCCTCGTACATCGACCTGATTTCCTTATAAGACATCCCGCTGCTAAGTGCTTGCCGAATGTTTTTTAATTCATCTTCCTCGGCAGAGCTTACCAATATTCCCTTAAACCGTTCGGTCCAGGCATATTTTTCAATATTCTCATCGAAATATGTTCTCAAACCGATTGAATCCTCTTTTACCGCATTCCAGATTTTGTCCTCCATGAGATCGAAAAGTAAGAGCCCTTCTCTATATTCCTTTAAAACTTTCGCGTAATCTGGATTCACATTCTCGAGATTCGCTTCATGATAATTCAGTAATTCCTTATTAATAAAATCATCGAATTGGGATTTCACAACCTGATCATACCCTTTTTTGTCGCGTATTCGTTTTTGGTTCTTCTCCAGATAAGAGGCAAAGTCGGCATAAGTCAGTTCCTTACTGCCAATTGATATCAACAAATTTTCAGAGGGAATATCTGAAGGTTTACTCCATTCATTTCGATAATAGGACTCATCAATAATGCCAGAAAAATAACTCAGATCAACATCCGCATTAAAACCATAGTCCTTTTTCAACGATGATATAAAAGCTTCATTGATCACTGATGAGCGGGAGTCTCTCTTTATCCTGGCTTCAAGCTGTGCTCTTAATTCAGAAAAAGGCGCAAGGGGTTTCTTATCGTACAATTTAGCGATATGCCATCCGAAATCCGTCTCGAAGGGTTCAGAAATTTCATCTGGTTCCGACAGGCTGAATGCCATATTTTCGAATTTCACCGAACTTAGCTGACCGCTTTTAAATGTATTTAACCTGCCTCCTCTTTTCGATGAGCTGGGGTCCTCCGAAAATTGTTTAGCCAGATCTTCGAAACTCTGGCCTTGTTGTAACATTTTAAAGATGTTACGAATCCGATCCTCAGGATTACCAAGGCTGTCGGGTTTGTTTTTCGAGAGGAAGATATGGCCAACCGTCACTTCTCCCCTTGATTCGCGTTTATCAAATACCTTGAGTACATGATAGCCAAATCTTGTCCTGAAAGGCTGTGACACTTCTCCAACCGCTGTATTGTATGCAACGGTTTCAAAATCGTATACCATTTTAAATGCCGAGAAGTACCCCAGATCTTCTACAAAAACAGAATTACCGTTATGGGAATCCTTCTGGATTGTTTCAAAATCCTCATTTATCAGGCGATCGCGAAATGCCATGATCTGATTGTAAACCGCTGAAGTATCACCGGAACTCTCGTCCAACCGAACAAGAATATGTTTTACCCAGACATCCTGTGACATTCGTTCATAGGCCTCCTCCACCAATCTGTCAGTAATCTCTTTATCGGTGAGGTAATTTCGAGACAACTGTTTCTTGTATGAATTGAATTCCTTTATATACTTTGGCGTTTTATCATATCCAAGAGCATAAGCTTCCTTTAGTTTTAGCAAATAGTTGCTGTATAGTTTAAGGTAACCATCGATATCGCGCTGCGATTCATCTTTTACCAGTTCCAGGTTTTTCTGGTAAACCATCAGGAATTCATCAACTTTTACCTGGTCACCATCAACGGTGATCAGGACCTTATCATTTAAATCCTGGGCTAAAAGCGGACCATTGATCAGGGCAGTGAAAATAAAAAGGATCAAGTTCTTAAACATGGTTGTTTAGATATTTGGATAGCAAAAATAGTAATTACAATGCAGAATTCAAGGTGCTTTAAGAACGCCGATGATTATCTTTTAGTGTGCTTTTAAGAATTTTGTCAGAATTGATGAAAGAATAAACAGACCAGCACTGATAATGTTCATGTTCAATTCATTCATGTCAGACCATCTTCCGTTAAAATCCTTTCATCTCAATATTAAGAGTTATAATAAATATGTTTGACCAGTTCGTAATTTGTATCTTTAGTTGAATGAAATACAAGATTGAAACCATTATAGACTTACCCCGGAAAGAGGTTATAAACAAATTGGATTCTGTGGATAACCTCAAGCATTGGCAAAGAGGCCTCGTTGGGGTTGAACATCTTTCAGGAACACCTGGAGAAACCGGAGCTAAAATGAAACTTCTCTACGAGTTCGGTAAAAAGAAGATGGAAATGACCGAAACTATCACCAAGCGTGAATTACCCGAAGCATTTCATGCAACCTATGATGCCGATGGCATGATGAGCATCCAGGAAAATTACTTTGAAGAGACTCCAGGCGGACAGACCAGATGGATCAGTGATAGTGAATTCATCCCGACAGGGTTGATGATGAAACTAATGGTTTTCCTGATGCCAGGTGCATTTAAGAGGCAATCGAGGAAATACATGGAAGATTTTAAGAACTTTGCGGAACAGGGTATTTCGGTCACCGATCTTTAAAAGGGAGAAGCAATCCGGCGAAAAGGGGACTTCTCTTTAAACCTAACTCTGATTCTCTTGTATCAGCTATCGGGAATAATTCGGAGCTTCTTTTGTGATCATAACATTATGAGGATGGCTCTCACTTATACCTGAGGATGTTATCTTCACAAATTTCGCATTTTCCTTGAGAGTCTCTATATCTTTAGCACCGCAATATCCCATTCCCGCTCTTAATCCGCCAACAAACTGATGGATACTCTCATAAAGTTCACCTTTATATGGGACTCTCCCTACGATTCCCTCCGGAACTAATTTTTTGATATCGTCCTCTACATCCTGGAAGTAACGGTCCCCGCTTCCCTGTCTCATGGCCTCAACACTTCCCATTCCACGATAGGATTTGAATTTACGCCCCTCATAAATGATGGTCTCACCAGGAGATTCCTGGGTCCCAGCCAAAAGTGAACCTAACATAACCGTATCTGCTCCGGCAGCAAGTGCCTTGGGTATATCACCGGTGTATCTTATTCCCCCGTCAGCTATAACCGGCACCCCTGTCCCTTTTAAAGCATGAGCCACTTCCATAACCGCCGATAACTGCGGATATCCCACACCTGCAATAACACGCGTTGTGCAGATTGATCCCGGGCCTATTCCCACCTTAACCGCATCGGCACCCGCCTCAACAAGGAATTTCGCGGCCTCGGCTGTAGCTATATTGCCCACGATCACTTCAAGATTATTATGCCGTGATTTTAATTCTTTCAGTATTCCTACCACACCCTCAGTATGACCATGAGCCGTATCAACCACCACGGCATCAACTCCCGACTTAACAAGCGCATCGGCCCTTTCCATCGCATCGGCTGTAACCCCAATAGCTGCCGCCACACGAAGTCGGCCGTATTCATCTTTATTCGCTATCGGTTTCTGGGTGAGTTTTGTGATATCCCTGAATGTGATCAGTCCTATCAGTTTAAAGTCATCGTCCACTACAGGAAGCTTTTCTATCTTATTCTCCTGTAATATGCCCTCGGCATCATATAAAGAGGTTCCCTTTTTCGCGGTAACAAGGTTATCACTGGTCATCACCTCTGTGATAGGCCTTTTATTATTTCTCTCGAATCTTAGATCACGATTGGTTACTATTCCCTTCAAAACACCCGATTCATCCACCACTGGAATTCCACCAATTTTATGTTCAGCCATACATAGTTTCGCATCACGAACCACTGCATCCATAGTCAGCGTGACAGGGTCGATGATCATTCCGCTTTCTGCTCGCTTGACTCTCCTCACTTTATCCGCTTGCTGGGCGATGGTCATATTTTTATGCAAGACACCAATGCCTCCTTCGCGCGCCATGGCAATCGCCATCTTGCTTTCTGTAACAGTATCCATTGCAGCAGAAACTATGGGAATGTTCAGGCTGATATTCCTTGTAAGCCTGGTTTGAATATTTACATCTCGTGGAAGTACTTCAGAGTATGCCGGAACCAGCAGAACGTCGTCGTAGGTTAATCCTTCGCCAACGATCTTATTTAGGTGGGATGTCATCGCAATTAGATTTTAATTGCATGCAAATATACGCCTTTTTTAAGTGATTGGAAATAATTATTTTTAAGGGGAAACATACAGATGGAAACTTACGCCAAGGCCTTATTATATGCCATTCCTTTTTTTGTTGTCCTTCTTCTTATCGAAGTGGGTTACGGGCATTTTGTAAAAAATCAAAAGTACAGGCTAATGGATACGGTTTCGAGTCTGAGTTCAGGTCTGACCAATATTATCAAGGATTCCCTTGGGCTGGTCCTTATCATTGTATCCTATCCCTTTTTACTGGAGAATCTTGCCGTTTATTCAATAGAGAGCAATTTTATGGTCTACCTTGTCGCTTTTATAGCTATTGACTTTGGCAGCTACTGGAATCATCGTTTAAGTCATAAGGTCAATGTTTTCTGGAATCAACACGTGATTCATCATAGCAGTGAGGAGTTTAACCTGGCTTGCGCCCTCAGGCAATCGATTTCCAACCTGATCGGATATTTTCCTATCCTGCTTTTTCCTGCCGCACTGCTCGGAGTTCCCCATGAGGTGATTGCCACTCTTGCGCCTATCCATCTCTTTGCTCAATTTTGGTATCATACCCAACATATCGGGAAATTGGGTGTCCTCGAATATATTATTGTCACACCCTCACAACACAGAGTGCATCATGCTATTAATCCTGAATACATCGATAAGAATCTGGGAGCCATCTTCTGTTTGTGGGACAGGATATTCGGGACCTTCCAGGAGGAATTGGAAGACGTTCCGCCCGTTTACGGGATCCTTAAACCGGCCCGGACATGGAATCCTATCCTGATAAATTTTCAGCATATCTGGGGGCTTGCCCTGGACGCCTACAGAACCGGCAGTTGGCGGGATAAAATCAGGATATGGTTTATGCCAACCGGATGGCGTCCGGAAGATGTTCAAATAAAATATCCAAAGCAAATAGTTACAGATCCTTATACCCTGAGGAAATACGACAGTAATGCATCCAGGTCACTCGCCTACTGGTCTGTTTTCCAGTTTTCTGTAGCCCTGATCCTGCTGCTGTTCATGTTCTACAATTATTCCGAAATAGGCCTTGGCAACCTGCTCCTTTTCGGACTCTATGTTTTTATCAGCATTTATGCCTTTACCTCCCTGATGGACAGGAACCGCTTTACACTTATTGCGGAGAGTATTCGTTTTATCTACGGAATGGTAATCGTTTTTTTTACGGGCGGATGGTTCGGGTTAGAGGCCTACTGGACGAGTGCAACTCAATGGATGGTGGCCTTTATGATTTTCAGCCTTGCAGGAAGCATATACTTCATGCATTTCGAAAAGGGAGGAAACAGCATACTGCAAACCAACTAAAGGAGAGGACAGTCCTTACAGTTCGTCCTGCCTTTCTTTTCAAACTTCCGGCAGCATTTTGCCTCTGGCTTGGCGGGCATGACCAGGAAGACAGATGTCAAGAGAACTGAGGGGCTTTTTTCCGAATTTGACCTGATCATTTATTTCCTTGGATTGAAGTTTATGGGATTGGCAATTCCTTAACCGGCCGGATCTGTTTCTGCGGCAATTGAGACAATATCCCTGTCGAACAAATAATGTCCAGACTTATCTTCCCCGATGATGTTCAACTTATCGAGAAGGGTCCTGGCCGTAGCTTCTTCTTCTAATTGCTCGGTGACATACCACTGCATAAAATTATGGACATTATAATCCTTCTGCTCCAAACATTCAAATATGATTTGATTGATCATATCAGTGACAAAAACCTCGCTTTTTAGAAAAGTGTCGAAAAGCTCGCCTAATGAGCCGAATCGCTCTGTGGGTTGGTCTAGTGCGGGGATCACTACATGACCTCCCCGCTCATTGACGAATTTGACCAATTTGTGCATGTGGACCTGCTCCTCCACAGACTGGTTATAAAAAAAATCAGCGATACCATTGTAACCATTCTCGTCGGCCCAGGAAGCCATGGCCAGGTATTGCATAGAGGCTTTTGCTTCATACTTGATCTGATCGTTCAATAAATTCTCAATTTTCTTATTCATTGGTCTAGAATTTTGTGAATTATTTTCAAATTTCAAAAGTAATGATAATTCATGAAGTAGAATATTAGAGCTCAATTTTTATATTGAAATTTAATCATCATTTAATATTCCAATAAGAATAGCTCAACAAAACTGAACACCTTTTTCAAGCTCGAATATGTTCCATTTTACCAGTGTGAAAAACTTTATTTAAAATTATTCTAAATTATTTTTGTAATTACACATAGCCGGATTAACTTTGTTTTTCTAAGCTTCATTTATTTTTATTAAATCTAATTAAATGAAAATATCACCAATCTATCTGCTCCTTTTATCATCTTTTTCAATCCTTTCTCAAAATAAAAACTCAAGCCTGGATTCGTTGCAAATTCTGGACGAAGTCATCATTAAAACAAATTCCATTTTTGGCAACAAGTTTGTTGCTGAAAACAGAACAGGATCGGCTTACTTTCTATCGGTAAATGAATTAGAGAAATATAGTTATACAGATATAAACCGAGTATTGAAAGTGGTTCCCGGAGTAACCTTCTACGAAGAGGATGGTTTCGGTCTGAGGCCAAACATCAGCCTCAGAGGCACATCTCCTGAACGAAGCGCGAAAATTTCATTAATGGAAGACGGGATACTTATTGCACCAGCGCCATATAGTGCGCCGTCAGCATATTATTTCCCATCTGTTGCCCGTATGCAGGCTGTCGAAATTTTGAAAGGAAGCAGTCAGGTTCAATATGGGCCTTTTACAACCGGTGGTGCTATCAATCTGGTTTCAACAGAAATTCCTGAATCTTTCAGAGGTACCTTAAAAGCAAGTTATGGCACTTTTGATACCTCCCAGATATATGGCAATGTAGGAAGTACTGGTAAAAAACTGGGGTATATGATCGAGTTTCTGAATTATAACTCCAACGGATTCAAAGAGCTGATAAATGACGGGAATACGGGTTTTGACATCAATGATGTGGTAGTTAAACTTGGTTATGAAATAAGTTCAAACAGCAAAATGAACCAGCGCCTTGATTTCAAATTCCACTTTTATGATGAGTTATCAAATGAAACGTATTTAGGACTAACCGAAACGGACTTTTCGGATTCACCGTTTAAAAGATATGCTGCTTCACAAGTAGATAACATGGATGCCGACCAACTTCAGTATCAACTTACACATACCATCAATTTCGGAAATGACATCCGAATTACGACCGACGCTTACCAGAACACATTTGCAAGGAATTGGTATAAGTTAGATGACGTTGTTTTCGGTGATAACAAACAAAGCATTGCGACGGTGGTTTCCAATCCGGAATTGTATCCAAGTCATATGCAGCTTATCAGGGGTGAAATAAATGGCATCAATAATAATTTATTGGTTAAAGCCAATAACAGAGAATATAAATCTAATGGTATTCAGACAAAGTTCGATTACCATTGGAACGGCACCAATACGTTTAACGACCTCGAAATTGGAATGAGATATCATTACGATGAAGAAGACCGTTATCAATGGGAAGATGGCTATGCTATTTCGGAGGGTATCATGTCACTAACTTCAAACGGACAGGGTGGATCTCAAGGAAACAGAGTAAGCAGTGCAAAGGCCTTCGCATCTTTCATCACATATAAATTGAGATTGAACAGATGGACATTCACACCAGGGTTGAGATATGAGAATATCCTCCTGGAACGTCAGGATTTTGGTTCTGATGATCCGAATAGGACCGGATCGGAGTTTGCCTCCAGGAGCAATAACATAAATATTGTCATCCCGGGCATTGGAGTTAATTACAAACTAAACAATTACCTGTCAGTCTTTAGCGGTGTACACAAAGGGTTTTCTCCTCCTGGCAATCAACCAAATGAAAAAGCAGAGGAAAGCATGAACTATGAGCTTGGTTCAAGGTTTAGATGGGGGGAATTCAGTGGTGAGGTAATTGGATATTATAATGATTACAGCAACTTGTTGGGAAGTGATTTGGCGGCTACCGGAGGCACCGGTTCATTAGATCAGTTTAACGCAGGTGAGGTCAGGGTAAATGGTTTGGAAGTCCTCTTAAATTATGACGTGCTGGGCAAAAATGAGACCTGGGATTTACCGATTAGTTTTGGTTATACCTTAACAAATACAGAATTCTTAACCAGTTTTGGCAGCGAAGACGATTTGTGGGGCGAAGTTACAGCAGGAGATAAATTGCCATATATTCCGCAGCATCAATTTAATGCTTCAATAAGTCTTGATCATTCAAAGTTCCAATTGAATGTGAACTGTAGGTTTAATGGTGAATATAGAACGCTAGCGGGATCCGGACCTATTCCAACAGATGAATTGGTGCGATCTAACTTTATAATTGACTTCTCAGGTAATTATAAATTGTCATCAAAATTAATTGCCAGACTAAATATCATTAATCTTCTTGATGAATCCTATGCCGTAAGCCGGGTACCTGCAGGCCTGAGACCCGGGCATCCCTTCGGAACGAATTTTGGTCTGGAATATAGATTTTAATGATATTTGGTGAAAATCTTAGTCGCTTCATTATGAGCACTTTCAAAGCTGAATGCATTGAGATTATGATCAACTTTTTGTCCTGTAAAATAGCTTAGAAGTTTCTCCGTAGGCATATTCCCGGTCAGCTCATCCTTGGCCATAGGACAGCCTCCAAAGCCCTGAATAGCGCCATCAAACCGACGGCATCCAGAATTGAAGGCGGCATCAACTTTTTCAAACCAGCTGGTTGGGGTAGTATGCAAATGAGCCCCAAATTCGATTTCCGGGTATTTTGGGATCAGGTTTGAATAAAGATATTCTATGGTCTCAGGATCGGAACTTCCGATGGTGTCACTCAGCGAGAGAATTTTTATGCCCATGTCATGAAGTCGTTCGGTCCATTCGGCAACTATATCAACATTCCAGGGGTCTCCGTAAGGGTTACCGAAACCCATTGATAAATAAGCCACAACCTGCTTATCGTGATTTTTGCCCAGCTCGATTACCGATTTTAAGATATGGATGCTTTGAGCGATGGTCTTATGGGTATTTCGCATTTGAAAATTCTCTGAGATGGAGAATGGATATCCTAAATAATCTATTTGAGGATACTTACAGGCATCCTCGGCGCCTCTTATGTTAGCGATTATAGCGAGGAGTTTGCTTGAGGTTTTACTCAAATCTAAAGCGGCAAGGACCTCGGCCGTATCCCTCATCTGCGGTATGGCCTTTGGAGAAACAAAGCTTCCAAAATCAATAGTATGGAATCCCACTCTCAGCAATGACTGAATATACTGGATCTTTGTCTCGGTGGGGATAAAATCCCGTATGCCTTGCATGGCGTCCCTGGGACATTCTATGATCTTGACTTCCTCTTGCATTAATGAAGAAATAGATCTTAAAAGTACGCTTAATTTAGGAAATAAGAATAAATGTGGCGATCGCGACGAACACAATGATCTGTAGCCATTTGAACAGCTGCCCTACATTTGGGTGACTCCGGGTATAATCAGATATCAATCCTGCACCGAGAGCGATTGAAGCAAATATCAAAAAGGAAACCAGCATGAATATCAATCCCAGAATATAGAACTGAAAAATAGTGCTTATCTCTTCGCTGAAAAGAAAGCCGGGGAAAAAGGCAAGAAAAAAGATTGAAACCTTAGGGTTGACCACATTCATTATAAATCCAGTTTTGAACAACTTCCAAAAATCACCCGATTTCGCCTGCCCCGGATCGAGATCAATTTTACCGGGTGACCGGTAAACATTAAATGCCAGGTACATCAGATAAGAAGCACCAAGGATTTTTAAGACCATGAATACTGTTGGATTGGTCTTGATTATGGCGGCAGCTCCGAAAGCAACCAGGGTTGTATGAATTATGCAGCCGCTGATGAGACCACAAACAACAGCCAGCCCTGAGCGCGAACCTTTAGCAAGACTTTGGACCAAAACAAAGATATTGTCAGGACCAGGTGAAATGGCCAGGGCAGCCGAGGCCAAGCTAAACGATATAAGTATTTCCAAATTCACAAAATGGCAGTAAAAATACGATTATTCGGCCTTATAGTGTAAGGAATCTTATGGTACGTATACTAAATTCAAAACAACTATTATGAGCCGGGTTTATACGCCATTACTTTCTTTATTTTGCTGTTTGACGTTCCTGTCAATCAATGCGCAGTCCCAAGCTCAATACACGATCACCTTTAACAGTACCTGGAATGAAACCGATCATGGAACCCTGCCTCCCACCGCACATTGGTCCGATCTCGTAGGAGCTACGCACAATAGTGATGTCAAATTCTGGGAATTAGGTCAACTGGCCTCTCCCGGCATAGAGGATGTGGCTGAGATGGGAAGCAATGCCAATTTTAATAGCGAGGTAAACACCGCCATCGGCAATTCTGATGCTGATCAATGGCTCCAGGCCGGATTCAGCCCTTTCGCGGCCATCAGCAGTGCTACCCTCTCAAACGTCATAGTCAGCGCAAACTATCCCCTTCTCTCCTTGGCAGCAATGGTTGCTCCCAGTCCTGACTGGTTTGTTGGCATTGACAGTTTTTCATTGCTCGATATGAGCAATAATTGGAAGCCATCGGTTGTGCTGGATATGTTTGTTTACGATGCCGGGACCGAAGAGGGAAATGCCTATTCATTAAGTAATCCCGATACGGTTCCTGCGGTTCCCGTTTTCAGCAGGATAAATATAACCCCCTTTAACGACCAGAAAATCGGAACTCTGACCATCACTTTGGACCAGGTACTCAGTAACGGGAATTCCGAAATTACCGATTCTATTATCATCGCTCCCAATCCAGCATCCTCTTTGATCCGGATTCACAACAGGGCAGGAACTGTATTGGAGTCCATTGAACTTTACAATCTAGTGGGGGAACGTGTAAAACGCATTCAATATGATGAAGGTCCGGATTTGATTGAAATAGCTCGAGGCCGGTTGGCCTCAGGGATATATATTATGAAAGTGACCTCTTCAGATAACCTGATCCTGATACGAAAACTTATCCTGGACTGAGGCCCTGGTCTTTATGCCGCTTTAAAATTGCTTTATTGATCCTTTTGACTAGCGAGGGTCCTTCGTAAACAAATCCGGTATACAGCTGAAGAAGATCGGCTCCAGCGTCGAGTTTCTCAAGAGCATCCTCCTCAGAATGGATTCCCCCAACCCCGATTATCGGGAAGCTCTTATTTCCCTTTTCAGAAAGGAAACGTATGACCTCTGTAGAACGGTTTTTCAATGGTTTTCCACTTAACCCGCCGGTTTCACCCTTATTGGCGGATGTCAGTCCTACCCTTGAAATGGTAGTATTTGTTGCGATCACGCCGTCGATGCCAGTGGTTCTGACAATCTCAATAATATCCATCAATTGATCATCGCTCAGATCAGGAGCTATTTTCAATAATATAGGTTTCGGCAGAGGCCGTTGTGAGTTTTCATTTTTTAAAACCAGTAACAGTTTGGTTAGCGGCTCCTTGTCCTGAAGTGCTCGCAAATTCGGGGTGTTTGGAGAACTTACATTGACCACGAAATAATCTACAAAATCAAACAGGGCATTGAAGCAAATCCGATAATCCTCGACAGCCTTTTCATTCGGGGTTAGCTTGTTCTTGCCTATGTTGCCACCTACAAGAACACCTTGATTTCTCTTTAAACGGCCAACAGCTTCCTCAACACCTCCGTTATTGAATCCCATCCGGTTGATAATAGCTGAATCAGACTTAAGCCTGAATAACCTCTTTCTGGGGTTTCCGCCTTGTGGCTTTGGTGTCAGGGTACCGATCTCGATGAAGCCAAAGCCAAATGACGAAAGCTCATTAAATAGTTTGGCATCCTTGTCAAAACCTGCCGCCAGTCCCACAGGATTACTGAATTTCAATCCGAAAACCTCTCTCTCCAATCGCTTGTCACCTTTCCCGTAGATCGACTTTACCAATGGCTTTATTCCAGGAATCCGGAATAAGAATCGAAGAAGTGAGAAAGTGAAATGATGTACTGCTTCAGGGTCAAACTGAAATAGAATTGGTCGGATAAGATATCTGTACATCTGTGGAGTTTGCCGACAAAATTAAATGAATTCAGAAGAAGAAAAAAGAAAGTTGATCAACACTTGGCACTTCAAAACGGGTTATCTAATTTTGAGGACGTTCACTTATCACAAGCCGATGATCAACAAACAGAAACTTATAGACCGATTTATCAGTTATGTCACTATCGACACCGAAAGCGACCCTGAAAGCAATACAACTCCAAGTACCGAGAAACAATGGGAGCTGGCCAATATGCTGGCAGAAGAATTAAAAGATATGGGAATGTCTGATGTGAAAATTGATGAGCACGCCTATGTAACCGCAACCCTTCCCTCGAATGTGGATCACGAAGTACCGGCCATCGGGTTTGTATCTCATTTTGATACCTCTCCGGATTTTACAGGGGCTAATGTCAGGCCACAGCTAGTTGAGAACTACCACGGGGGAGACATCGTTCTGAACAAGGAAGAAAAAATAGTCCTTTCACCTGATTATTTTGAAGATCTTCGTCTGTACATAGGCCAGACTCTTATCACCACCGATGGTACTACCCTTCTTGGCGCCGACGATAAGGCAGGTATCTGCGAAATCATGACAGCCATGGAATACCTGATAGATCATCCTGAAATTAAACACGGAGATCTCAGGGTTGGATTTACTCCTGATGAAGAAATTGGCCGCGGGGCTCATAAGTTTGATGTAAAAGCCTTTAATGCCAAATGGGCTTACACGGTTGACGGCAGCCAGATAGGAGAACTTGAATACGAAAATTTTAACGCTGCTTCTGCCACGGTTACCATTAAGGGCCGGATCGTACATCCGGGTTATGCAAAAGGAAAAATGGTGAACTCGATGTACTACGCGGCCCAGTTTATAAATGCCCTTCCCTCACAGGAACGACCTGAGCATACCGAACATTACCAGGGCTTCTTTCATCTTACAAAAATCAGCGGAAAGGTTGAAGAAACCGTTCTTCAATATATTATCAGGGATCATGACAGGGATAAATTTGAGGCCCGGAAGGCCCTGGTTCAAAAGATAAGTGATGATATGAACGCCAGAATTGGGAATGAACTGATAAGCATCGAGGTCAGGGATCAGTATTACAATATGCGGGAAAAAGTTGAACCGCAAATGCATATTGTGGATATCGCAGAAGAAGCTATGGAGTCATTGGGTATCGAACCAATAATCAAGCCCATTCGGGGTGGTACAGATGGTTCACAATTGTCATACATGGGTTTGCCATGCCCCAATATATTTGCTGGCGGACACAATTTTCACGGAAGATATGAATATGTCCCGGTGGAAAGTATGATAAAGGCTACTGAAGTTATTTGTAGGATCGCAGAGTTAACAGCATCAAAAGCGAGGGATGGCGTTATTTGATCACATATTTGAAGAATTGGAGCGGAATGGTTACCTTATTCCTGAACTGCTCTCGGGCATATCGGATGAACAGGCCAGCTGGAAGCCCAATCCGCGGTCATGGTCACTTCTCGAGGTGATCTGCCACCTTATCGATGAAGAAAAGATGGATTTCAGGTTTCGAACCAGCTTTATTCTGAAAACTCCAAATACCATTCCACCCTCCATCGATCCTGTTGCCTGGGTTCAGCTTCACCATTATGCCGACCAGGACTTCACCCAAAAGATCGGGGAATTTTCAAAAGAGCGATCGAAATCGATAGATTGGCTCAGGCGGTTAAATGATCCGGACTGGAATTTATTTTTCGATCATCCAAAGCTCGGACGAATGACTGCAGGTTATTACCTGAGCAATTGGCTTGCTCATGATTTCCTGCATATCAGGCAGATCATCAGGCTAAAATTTGAGTACCTTGAATATCGATCAGGCGGTAATCTTAACTATGCCGGGACATGGTAAATTGATGAATTATGAAGAGAGCTTCATCTGTTGAGGAATATATTGAATTCCATGAGAAATTCAGCAAGGCCCTTGAGACCCTCCGGCGGCTGATGCTTGAAACGGAAATGACCGAAACCCTGAAATGGGGAATTCCCACTTACACTGTTAACGGTAAGAATGTGTGCGGCATCGGGGCTTTTAAGAATCACTTCGGAATCTGGTTCTTTAATGGGGTATTTTTAAAGGACGAACATCGACTCCTCAGGAATGCCCAGGAAGGTAAGACCAGGGCCATGAGGCAGATGATCTTTGAATCGGAGCGCGAGATAAGGGAGGACCTTGTCAAGCTTTACATCCGTGAGGCTATCGATAATCAGAAGGCCGGGTTGGTAGTCAAGCCACGACCAACAAAAAAATCGGTCGATATCCCTGAAGAGCTGAAAACGACCTTTCAATCAAATCCGGTCGCAGCCAAAGAATTCAAGCGCCTGGCACCCTATAAGCAGCGAGAATATAGCGAATATATAAGTTCTGCGAAAAGAGAAGCTACCAGGAAATCCAGGTTGGAAAAGATCATTCCTATGATTGAGAACGGAATTGGACTGAATGATAAATACAAGAATTGTTAGAGAAAGAGGCTGATTAATCCAACCATTGCTAGCCCGGTTAATGACAATAAGGTCGTCATCAGTGTCCAGCTGCGAAAGGTTTGTTTCTCATCCATCCCAAGGTACTTGCTTACCAGCCAAAAACCGCTGTCGTTCACATGAGACAAGGTAGATGCTCCCGATGCCACCGCAATCACCAATAAAGCCTTCTCCATCGGGCTCAGTCCGGTAATTAAGGACGCAAGTATTCCAGCTGCAGTGATCATGGCTACGGTGGCCGAACCTTGTAATACCCTAACCACAGCTGCTACTATAAACCCAAACAGGAATATGCTCATCCCGCTCTGGTCGAGATAGGAAGCCAGCATTTGACCGGAACCGGTCTCGATAAGCATTTGTTTGAATGATCCACCGGCTCCGGTTAAAAGTATGATTAATCCTGCCGGGCCTAGTGATTTAGTTGTGATCCTGAGCATTTCAGGGCGAGGAATACCTTTTCGAATACCCAACATGTACCAGGCAATTAAATTGGCGATGATCAATGCAGTAAAAGGGTGTCCAAGCAATCCCATCCAGTTCTTGAAATCAAACTCAAAATGTTTTCCGATCTTAAACTCAGGATTCCAACTGTCAAAGAAAGGGCTGTTCAATACGGTATTCCCTACTATCAGAAGAATGGGTATGGCGATAATCATGACAATCGTGCTTACCATAGGCTGAGTAAGTGTTTTCGCATCGTCTATAAGCTCGAGTTCAGGGGCTTGGATAAAAATCTTTTTTGCGATGTAGTGCCCGAATATGGGCCCGCTAATTATTGCTGCGGGAATACCGGCGATAAATCCCATCAGGATAACCCATCCCAAATCGGCAGAAAGGATCTCTGCCACGGCAACCGGTCCCGGTGTTGGCGGGATGAAAGTATGAGTCACACCTAATCCGGCCAAAAGGGGGATGGCATAGAGGAGTAATGATTTCTTTGTCTTACGCTGAAGGGAATAAATAAGAGGTACAAGGATGATAAATCCCACATCAAAAAATACCGGAATAGCGATAAAGAATCCCGTTATCATTAAAGCGGTTGAGGCTCTTCTTTCACCGAAACGCCGAAGCAGGTAGGATGCAAGAGCTTCGGCTCCGCCTGACGCTTCCAGAATAGCGCCAAACATGGCACCAAGTCCTACCACTACAGCCACAAAGCCAAGTGTACTGCCCATACCATCTCTGATGCTCTCCATCACCTTCCCAGGAGGCAGTCCGGCAGCCACTCCTACAACAATGCAGGCTATAAGAAGGGAAATGAAAGCCTGCAATTTTAGCCTTAGAATCAAGACCAACAAGACGATAATACCCAAAACTATAGCTGCCAATAATTGAAATTCCATCTTAGTCGTCCCAGTTTAGTCGTTCAATTTCGCCATGCGGATCATCTTTTCTGTAAAACCCATGTCCTCCAAAAAAGTCTCTTTGAGCCTGGACCAGGTTCGTAGGTAGATTTTTTGCCGTTATTGCAAGCCAGAAATTATATGCTGATGAGAAACAAGGAATAGCGATTCTCTTTTCAGCTGAATCCGTAATAAACTCAATCACCTCTTTCTCAGCCTCAACCAACCATTTAAAATTCGAGGGATCATTCAAAATGGCTCCTGTTTTGAGTTTTTCTGCACATCTTTCCATCAAAGCCGAACGAATGATACAGCCATTTGTCCATATTCGCGCTATTTCTGCCAGCTCTAATTTCCAATTATATTCTTCAGAGGCCATTCGTAGTAGTTCAAAGCCCTGGTGATGATTGATAATCCGTGCCCAATGAAAGGTCTTATAAAGGCTGCCTATATCCATTAATTCACCCTCCCTGGGATCCTGATTCAGATCTCGGGAAAAACGATCCGGTATATTCTTCATGTTTGAGATCATTCTGAAATTAACGGCCGCCATGATCATGGATGCTGGAAAACCTAATTCGGAGGCTGATTCAACCGCCCAGTTACCTGTACCCTTGCTCCCGGCCTTATCTGAGATCGTATCTATCAAAAACTCCTGCGGGGAATTTTTTTTGAAAATTATCTTATGAGAAATCCCCAGGAGAAAACTGTCGGATTCTCCATGGGACCATTCCTTGAAAATCTTCCCGATTTCTTCATTTGACATGCCTTGTCTCAAATAAGAATATATCTCTGCAATAAGCTGCATTTCAGCATATTCTATCCCATTGTGAACCATCTTTATATAATGACCAGAGCCACCAGGTCCCACTGAAGTCACACATGCCTTGCCGTCGTTATCCTTGGCCGCTGTAATCTGCAGCAAGGGGTACACCATGTCAATGCAGTTATCATCTCCTCCCGGCATGAATGAAGGACCATTTAAAGCTCCACTGGCTCCTCCTGAAACTCCCATCCCGATCAATTCAATACCATTTTCCTTTAGATATCGCTGACGGCGCTCAGTATCCTTAAAAAATGAGTTGCCTGCGTCTATGATCACATCTTCAGCTTCCAAATAAGACATTAGACCTTCTATGACCAGGTCAACTACTTCACCCGCTTTAACCATTAATAAAATGATCCTGGGAGATTCGAGAGACTGGACAAATGACCTGTAGTCGGTATATCCCCTCAGCTTACCCTCGTTAGAATATTTACTCACGAATGCATTTACAGTGCCTTTTTCTTCTCCCTCATCCTGATTATATACGGCCAGCTTAAAACCATTTCTAAGTAAGTTCCGGCATAGCTGCTTCCCCATAGTACCAAGGCCTATGAGGCCAATACGACCTGATTCCTGAAGTCCGATCAGGGAAAACACCCGATCAGCAAGTATTGAAGGAGACTCTTCAACCTGAAGATGATAACCATATTCAGGCACTTCGAATGTATCAAATTGAGACTGAAGTAACTCCGATGAAAAAAAATGATCAGCCCGTTTCTTGATCCTGTCGTATATAAGGTCGTGGCTACCTCTCAGTACGATCCACTGTATTCCCTCATTCCCATTTTCCAACAGCTTTCTGTATGACTCTTTCAGAGCGGAACAGGCTAATATCGCACCGCCTGAATCAATCCAATTCCGGATCTCAGAAGACAATTTTTTCAACCACGGTTCGCGGTCTGAATCATCGAGTGGCTTCCCCTCGTTCATCTTTCTAATATTTACTTCCGGATGGTAATCATCCGCATCATAAAAGGGAAGTTCCAGCTTCCGGGCCAGCAATTCACCAACGGTATTCTTACCGCTTCCGCTTACTCCCATTATTATTATGACTTTATCCATAAAAATCAGAGAAGGATTTATGGTTTCCCGAAAAACGGACTCTTAACCCCTTTCACACCGGGGACAACCTTGAACAGAGAGCCTGCCAGGGGGTATCTTTCCGCTTCTTCAACAGACATATCCAGGCTGGATGTGGTGATATACAAAATATCCAGGTTTTCACCTCCGAATGCACAGGAGGTGACATTGTGAGCGGGCACCCATATTTTTCTAATC
>JBFKFP010000047.1:0-18352 GCA_041618535.1 Flavobacteriaceae bacterium | reverse complement strand
GGTTTTTACCTTCGCAGGTTCGAATCCTGCTCTCCCCACAATTTATTTGTGGGTTTAGAAGCGGGTTTAGAAAAAGTACATGTTCGAAATTGTGTATTGAACCCTAATAAACTCTAAATTTGCAATATGCGGGAGTAGCTCAGTTGGTAGAGCGTCAGCCTTCCAAGCTGAATGTCGCCGGTTCGAACCCGGTCTCCCGCTCAAAAGATTTGAGCTGAATGTCGTCGAGCCCAGGGGGTATGCACTTACTCAAAGTTTCAGCCGGTGTAGCTCAGGGGTAGAGCGTTTCCTTGGTAAGGAAGAGGTCACGGGTTCAAATCCCGTCATTGGCTCTTATTTTTTAAAATAAAAACAGAACACTAATATTTATAACTAAGATTAAAATTTAAATCATGGCAAAGGAAACTTTTAATCGTTCCAAACCGCACTTGAATATAGGTACAATTGGACACGTTGATCATGGTAAGACAACACTTACTGCCGCAATAACTAAAGTTTTGGCAGAAAAGGGTCTATCAGAAGCCCGCGAATTCGATTCAATCGATAACGCTCCTGAGGAAAAAGAAAGAGGTATTACAATCAATACCGCTCACGTTGAGTATCAAACTGAAAACCGTCACTATGCTCACGTTGATTGTCCAGGTCACGCAGACTATGTAAAGAACATGGTAACGGGTGCGGCTCAGATGGATGGTGCAATTCTAGTAGTTGCTGCCACCGATGGTCCTATGCCTCAAACAAGAGAGCACATCCTTCTCGGACGCCAGGTTGGTATTCCGCGTATCGTTGTGTTCCTTAACAAAGTTGACATGGTAGACGATGAAGAGCTTCTGGAACTTGTAGAGATGGAAGTTCGTGAATTGTTGTCGTTCTATGAATACGATGGTGACAACAGCCCTGTGATCTCCGGATCTGCACTTGGCGCCTTAAACGGTGAGGCCAAGTGGGTTGACACTATCATGGAACTCATGGATGCGGTTGATACATGGATCGAGTTACCAGAGCGTGATGTTGACAAGCCATTCCTGATGCCGATTGAAGATGTATTCTCAATCACAGGACGTGGAACTGTTGCAACAGGTCGTATCGAAACCGGAGTTGCTAACACAGGAGATCCTGTTGATATCATCGGTATGGGTGCCGAGAAGTTGACTTCAACTATCACTGGTGTTGAGATGTTCCGTAAGATCCTTGATCGCGGTGAGGCCGGTGATAACGTTGGAATCCTTCTAAGAGGTATTGAAAAAACTGAAATTCGTCGTGGAATGGTAATCTGTAAGCCAGGTTCGATCACTCCACACGCTAAGTTCAAGGCTGAGGTTTATATCCTTAAGAAAGAAGAAGGTGGTCGTCACACGCCATTCCATAATAACTATCGTCCACAATTCTACGTACGTACAACTGACGTAACCGGTAATATCGTATTACCTGATGGAGTAGAGATGGTTATGCCTGGTGATAACTTGACGATTACTGTTGATCTTATCCAGCCGATCGCCCTTAATGTAGGATTGCGTTTCGCAATCCGTGAAGGAGGTCGTACAGTTGGTGCAGGTCAGGTAACTGAGATATTAGACTAAGCTTAATTTTTTAAGATACAGAGTGAAGGTATTCCGGTTTTAAACGGAATGCCTTGACTTGTATTTACGGGTTTAGCTCAGTTGGTAGAGCACTGGTCTCCAAAACCAGGTGTCGGGAGTTCGAGTCTCTCAACCCGTGCTAACAATGTGAGAAGCACTGTTTAAGAGACAAGAAATTTGTTGCGAGCCAGGTAGATTAAGGTCTCTGGCCCGCTGAAAAATTGAAACGATAATCAAAGAACAGCAGAATGATCGATTACATTAAAGAATCGTTTGAGGAACTAAAAAACCATGTCAGCTGGCCAACTTGGGCAGATGCCCAGAACCTGACTGTTGTGGTTGCTGTGTTCTCCATCATATTTTCGTTGGCTATTTGGGGAGTGGATACCGTTTTTGGAAGGGTTGTGGAATTATATTACGATCTATTAAGTTAAATGGAACCAGTCATGACAGATCAGGGGATAGAAAAAAAATGGTATGTGGTTAGAGCGGTAAGCGGTCAGGAGAATAAGATCAAGACTTATATCGAAAATGAGATCGCGAGGCTTGGACTGGAGGATTACGTGGAAGAGGTGCTCGTACCTACTGAAAAAGTAATCCAGATCAGGAATGGAAAGAAAATAAACAAGGAAAAGGTTTATTTCCCCGGATATATCATGATAAAGGCTAATCTGAGCGGTGAGATTCCACACATCATCAAATCTATCACCAATGTGATCGGATTTCTTGGTGAAACAAAAGGTGGTGATCCGGTGCCGTTAAGGCCTTCAGAAGTCAACAGAATGCTTGGTAAGGTCGATGAGCTTTCACTTGAGGCAGATGCCAATGTGGCAATCCCTTACGTGGTTGGAGAGACAGTTAAGGTCATTGACGGTCCTTTCAACGGCTTCGACGGAACTATTGAAAAAATCAATGAGGAAAAGCGCAAGCTTGAGGTGATGGTAAAGATTTTCGGAAGAAAGACACCGCTTGAGCTTAGCTATATGCAGGTTGAAAAAGTATAAAAATTGTTACACCAATTATAAAGACATGCTTTTCGCTTCCAATATAAAGGCGTGTCAGAACTAAATGTTTAAAAATGGCAAAAGAGTTAGATAAAGTAGTTAAACTACAAGTAAGGGGAGGTGCCGCGAACCCATCGCCACCGGTTGGACCCGCTTTAGGTGCTGCTGGAGTTAACATCATGGAGTTCTGTAAACAGTTCAATGCCAGAACACAGGACAAGCAGGGTAAGATCCTGCCGGTTGTTATCTCGGTGTATAAGGACAAATCATTTGAATTTGTTGTTAAAACACCTCCAGCTGCAGTGCAATTGTTGGAAGCGGCCAAGGTAAAGAAGGGTTCAGGTGAACCGAACAGGCAGAAAGTTGCCCGTGTAACCTGGGATCAGGTAAGAACCATTGCAGAAGATAAGATGGTAGACCTTAATGCGTTTACCGTTGATTCGGCTATGAAAATGGTTGCTGGTACGGCCAGGTCTATGGGTATAACTGTGAAAGGCGGACAAGCACCGAACTAAAATTCTTTATTGAAAATGGCAAGATTAACTAAGAAACAAAAACAAGCTGCAGAGAAGATCGATAAGAGCAAACTCTACAGCCTTGAAGAAGCTTCTCAACTGGTTAAGGAGATTACCAATGTGAAATTTGATGCCTCTGTGGATATCGCTGTACGTTTGGGTGTTGACCCGAAGAAGGCGAACCAGATGGTGCGTGGCGTAGTAACCCTGCCCCATGGTACCGGGAAAGATGTCAAAGTGCTTGCATTGGTTACTCCAGACAAGGAAGATGAAGCCAAAGAAGCCGGGGCCGATTATGTTGGTCTCGACGAATATCTTGATAAGATTAAAGGAGGTTGGACCGACGTGGACGTAATAATTACCATGCCAAGTGTCATGGGTAAATTAGGTCCCTTGGGTCGAATTCTTGGTCCGCGCGGACTGATGCCGAATCCTAAAACCGGAACGGTTACTATGGATGTTGGTAAAGCGGTCAGTGATGTTAAAGCCGGTAAGATCGATTTTAGAGTTGATAAAACCGGTATTATTCATGCTTCTATCGGGAAGGCATCGTTCGCTCCTGATAAGATCGCCGGAAATGCGCAGGAACTGATAACCACCCTTGTCAAAATGAGACCTACGGCAGCGAAGGGTACTTACGTGAAAAGTATTCACTTGTCAAGTACAATGAGCCCGAGTATTGCAATCGATCCTATCCAATTTAGGAGGAGTTAAAAGCTTTTAATTATGACCAGAGAAGAGAAATCACAAGTAATCAAAGATTTGACTGCTCAATTATCGGAGAACACCAATATTTATTTGGCCGATATTTCAGGATTGAACGCAGGACAGACCTCAGATTTGAGAAGGGCCTGTTTTAAGGCCGGGATCAAGTTGTCGGTTGTGAAAAATACCTTGCTTGAAAAAGCAATGGAAGCATCAGAAAAGGAATTCGGTGAATTACCGTCTATCTTAAAAGGGAACACATCAGTAATGTATTCTGAAACTGGAAATGGACCTGCAAAGGTGATCAAGGCTTTCAGGAAAAAATCTGATAGACCGCTCTTAAAAGGCGCTTTCATCGAAGAGGCGATATACCTGGGTGACGACAAACTGGATTCCCTGGTTAATATCAAGTCAAGAGAAGAATTGATCGGAGATGTTATCGCCTTGCTTCAGTCGCCAGCGAAGAATGTTATTTCTGCGCTTCAGTCTGGAGGTGGTAAATTATCCGGAATTCTGAAAACACTCTCTGAAAAAGAGGGTTAAAATTAGTACGCACTTTTTATAACACATATTAAAAACACTATTAAAACGATAGAAAAATGGCAGATTTAAAAGATTTTGCAGAACAGTTGGTTAACTTGACCGTTAAGGAGGTAAACGAGTTGGCCGATATATTAAAAGAAGAATACGGCATTGAGCCAGCTGCTGCTGCAGTTGCTGTTGCTGCTGGTGGCGGAGCTGCTGGTGGTGAAGATGCTGCTGAGGAGAAGTCTGAATTTGACGTGATCCTTAAAGCCGCTGGTGCTTCTAAACTAGCTGTTGTTAAATTGGTTAAAGAATTGACCGGTCTTGGTCTTAAAGAGGCCAAAGGCCTTGTTGATAATGCACCATCCCCAATTAAAGAAGGTGTATCAAAAGATGAAGCTGAAGGTCTTAAGTCATCTCTAGAAGAAGCAGGTGCTGAGGTTGAGCTTAAGTAAGCCAACCCTTACCTACAAAATATGGTTTAGGCCTGGAGATCGACACTCCAAGGCCTAAACCCTTTTGTGTATATAATAGTACGATACACGTCATCATTTTAAATTTTAATTAAATCTCGTCCGTCGATGCAATCAAAACAAGCTGAAAGAATTAACTTCTCTTCTATTGTAAACCGCACGGAATATCCTGATTTTCTTGACATACAGATCAAGTCTTTCCAGGATTTTTTCCAGTTAGAAACGAAATCGGAAGAGCGTGAAGATGAAGGTCTATATAATACCTTCATGGAGAATTTCCCCATTACGGATACAAGAAATCAGTTCGTGCTGGAATTTCTTGACTACTTCATCGATCCTCCTCGATATACCATTCAGGAATGTATTGAACGCGGATTGACCTACAGTGTGCCGCTAAAGGCAAGGCTGAAACTCTATTGTACCGATCCGGAACATGAAGATTTCGAAACCATCGTACAGGATGTCTACCTGGGAACAATCCCTTACATGACGCCCAGCGGGACTTTCGTTATCAATGGTGCGGAACGTGTTGTGGTTTCACAACTCCACCGTTCACCTGGTGTGTTCTTTGGTCAGTCTTTCCACGCTAACGGTACAAAATTGTATTCCGCCCGTGTCATCCCGTTCAAGGGTTCATGGATTGAATTCGCTACCGACATCAATAGTGTGATGTATGCCTACATCGACAGGAAGAAAAAATTACCGGTCACTACCCTGTTCAGGGCAATTGGTTATGAAAGGGATAAAGACATCCTGGAGATCTTCGACCTTGCTGAAGAAGTAAAATCCACCAAAACCGGACTTAAAAAATATCTCGGCCGCAAACTTGCTGCCCGTGTATTGAAAACCTGGCACGAAGACTTCGTTGACGAGGATACAGGAGAAGTGGTGTCCATAGAACGAAACGAAATCGTTCTTGACAGGGATACCGTACTTGAAAAAGAGCATATAGAGGAGATCCTTGAATCGGGTTCAAAAACCATTCTGCTGCATAAAGAGGATAACCAGATGGCTGACTATGCCATTATCCACAATACTCTTCAGAAGGATCCGACAAACTCTGAAAAAGAGGCGGTTGAGCATATCTACCGTCAATTGCGTAATGCCGAACCACCAGATGAGGAAACTGCCCGTGGAATCATTGATAAGCTATTCTTCAGCGATCAGCGCTATAGTCTTGGTGAGGTTGGCCGTTACAGAATGAATAAAAAATTAGGGCTCGATATCGGTCTTGATAAGCAGGTGCTTACCAAAGAAGATATTATAACCATTATAAAATACCTGATCGAACTGATCAATTCCAAGGCTGAGATTGATGACATTGACCACCTTTCCAACCGTCGCGTACGTACAGTGGGTGAGCAGTTGTCATCTCAATTTGGAGTAGGTCTTGCCAGGATGGCGAGGACCATACGAGAACGAATGAATGTAAGGGATAATGAGGTGTTTACACCTATTGACCTGATCAATGCGAAAACGCTCTCTTCCGTGATCAATTCATTCTTCGGGACCAACCAGCTTTCTCAGTTTATGGACCAGACGAACCCGTTGGCTGAATTGACGCATAAAAGACGTCTTTCTGCATTAGGTCCGGGTGGTCTGTCGCGTGAGCGCGCCGGATTTGAGGTTCGTGACGTTCATTATACCCACTATGGAAGGCTTTGTCCTATCGAGACGCCAGAAGGTCCGAATATCGGTCTGATCTCATCACTTTCGGTTTATGCCAAGGTGAATTCAATGGGATTCATCGAAACTCCTTACCGACCTGTGGAAAAAGGAGTTGTCGATATCAAGGGTGATCCGGTCTACCTAAGTGCTGAGGAGGAGGAAGACAGATTGATCGCTCAGGCGACTGTCGAGGTTGATAAGAATGGTAAGATCATTCACGACAAGGTCATTGCCCGTATGGAAGGTGATTTCCCTGTTGTTGAACCCACGCAGGTACACTATACGGACGTGGCACCTAACCAGATATCTTCAATCTCAGCTTCACTTATTCCATTCCTTGAGCATGACGATGCTAACCGTGCGTTGATGGGATCGAACATGATGCGTCAGGCAGTTCCGTTGTTAAGACCCGAAGCTCCTATAGTTGGTACCGGACTTGAGCGCCAGGTGGCCTCAGATTCCCGTGTTTTGATCAATGCTGAAGGAAATGGAGTTGTTGAATATGTGGATGCTGACGAGATCGTTATAAAATATGACCGTACCGAAGAGGAGGCCATGGTGAGTTTTGACAGCGAAAGCAAATCTTATCCGCTTACAAAGTTCAGAAAAACAAACCAGGGAACCTCTATCAACCTGAAACCGATTGTCAGAAAAGGGGATAAGGTTGTCAAAGGGCAGGTTCTCTGTGAGGGATATGCTACTAAGAATGGTGAACTGGCTCTCGGACGTAACATGAAAGTGGCATTTATGCCGTGGAAAGGTTACAACTTTGAGGATGCGATCGTGATCTCTGAAAAAGTTGTGCGCGATGATATCTTTACCTCGATTCACATAGATGAGTATGCGCTCGAAGTTCGTGATACCAAATTGGGTAACGAAGAACTGACTAATGATATTCCTAACGTTTCTGAGGAAGCGACGAAAGATCTTGATGAGCATGGAATGATAAGGATTGGAGCCGAGATCAAGCCTGGTGACATTCTTATTGGTAAGATCACCCCGAAGGGAGAAAGTGATCCTACTCCGGAAGAAAAGCTCTTGAGGGCGATCTTCGGTGATAAGGCTGGTGATGTAAAAGATGCATCGCTAAAGGCCTCACCATCCCTTCACGGTGTTGTGATCGATAAAAAACTCTTTTCAAGAGCCATAAAGGATAAGAGAAAACGAGCGAAGGACAAGGAAGATATTGCACAGCTGGAAGAGGTTTATGACAAGAAGTTTGACGAATTGAAATCTATTCTCGTTGAAAAGCTATTTGCAATAGTTGGTGGTAAGACTGCCCAGGGTGTCTTTAATGACCTGGGTGAGGAAGTATTTCCCAAAGGAAAGAAATTTACCCTTAAGATGCTCAATGCCGTTGATGATTATGCTCACCTCGTTTCAGGAAAATGGACGACCGATAAGAAGATCAACGACCTGGTTTCAGAATTGATTCACAATTACAAGATCAAGGAGAACGATCTTCAGGGATCCTTGAGACGTGAAAAATTCACCATTTCAGTCGGTGATGAGTTACCATCGGGAATCATCAAGCTTGCCAAGGTATATATCGCCAAAAAGCGTAAGCTGAAAGTCGGGGATAAGATGGCCGGACGACACGGGAACAAGGGTATCGTTGCGAGAATAGTTCGTGAGGAAGATATGCCGTTCCTTGAAGACGGTTCTCCGGTGGATATCGTTTTAAATCCACTTGGTGTACCATCCCGTATGAACATTGGACAGATATATGAGACCGTTTTAGGTTGGGCAGGTCAGAATTTGAACAAAGCGTTTGCTACTCCAATTTTTGACGGTGCAACAATCGATCAGATAAATGAGCTGACAGATGAGGCAGGTGTTCCGCTTTACGGACATACCTATTTATATGACGGTGGAACTGGACAACGATTTGACCAGGCTGCTACAGTAGGTGTGATATACATGCTTAAACTCGGCCATATGGTTGATGACAAGATGCACGCCAGGTCTATCGGACCATACTCGCTGATTACCCAGCAACCTCTTGGAGGTAAAGCTCAATTTGGTGGACAGCGATTTGGTGAGATGGAAGTATGGGCCCTGGAGGCATATGGTGCTTCAAGTACCCTGCGTGAAATTCTTACCGTTAAATCGGATGATGTAATAGGTCGTGCCAAAACGTATGAGGCCATTGTTAAAGGTGAGCCCATGCCAGAACCCGGACTTCCGGAATCATTCAATGTATTGATGCATGAATTGAAAGGCCTTGGATTAGATATTAGATTAGAAGAGTAGACAAAACAATTAAATATTTCAACCATAAATATTATGGCAAGAAAACAAGATAAGAATACAGTTCAGAGATTTAACAAGATCTCGATCGGTTTGGCCTCGCCAGAGTCTATCCTTGCGGCTTCTCGCGGCGAAGTACTTAAACCTGAAACTATCAACTACAGGACACACAAACCTGAGAGGGACGGATTGTTCTGCGAGCGTATCTTTGGCCCGGTTAAAGATTATGAGTGTGCCTGCGGTAAGTATAAGCGTATTCGATATAAAGGAATTGTTTGTGACCGTTGTGGGGTAGAGGTTACAGAGAAAAAGGTTCGTCGTGACCGGGTTGGTCACATCAACCTTGTAGTGCCTGTTGCACACATCTGGTACTTCCGTTCCCTGCCGAATAAGATCGGTTATCTCCTTGGGCTTCCCTCCAAGAAGCTGGATATGATCATTTATTATGAAAGATATGTGGTTATTCAACCGGGTACAGCCGTAAATGCTGAAGGAGAAGCTCTCCAGAAGATGGACTTTCTGACTGAGGAAGAATATCTGAATATCCTGGAATCCCTTCCTCAGGAAAATCAATACCTTGATGACTCTGATCCGAATAAGTTCATCGCGAAAATGGGTGCGGAGTGTTTGATAGATCTGCTCTCTAGGATTAATCTTGATGAGCTTTCCTACGAACTTAGGCACAAGGCAAACAACGAAACCTCAAAGCAACGCAAAACAGAAGCACTCAAAAGGCTTCAGGTTGTTGAGGCGTTCCGTGAGGCTAATGATAACAGGGAAAACAACCCGGAGTGGATGATCATGAAGGTGGTTCCTGTCATTCCGCCTGAATTGCGTCCTCTCGTTCCACTTGATGGTGGCCGTTTTGCCACATCAGACCTGAATGATCTTTACAGAAGGGTGATAATAAGGAACAACCGTCTTAAGCGATTGGTTGAGATCAAGGCCCCAGAAGTGATCCTCAGAAATGAGAAGCGTATGTTGCAGGAATCTGTTGATTCCCTCTTTGATAACACCAGGAAATCTTCTGCGGTTAAAACAGATTCGAACCGTCCGCTTAAATCCCTTTCCGACTCACTTAAAGGAAAGCAAGGGCGATTCCGTCAGAACCTGCTCGGTAAACGTGTTGATTACTCTGCACGGTCTGTGATCGTTGTTGGACCTGAATTGAAATTATACGAATGTGGTCTGCCCAAGAACATGGCAGCCGAACTATATAAGCCTTTTATTATCAGGAAACTGATTGAAAGAGGAATTGTAAAGACCGTTAAATCGGCCAAGAAGATCATCGACAGGCGAGAGCCCGTTGTATGGGATATCCTTGAAAATGTATTAAAAGGACACCCGGTATTGCTTAACCGTGCTCCTACACTCCACCGATTGGGTATTCAGGCATTCCAGCCTAAACTGATCGAGGGTAAGGCAATTCAGCTTCACCCCCTGGTGTGTACAGCCTTCAATGCCGACTTCGATGGTGACCAGATGGCAGTTCACCTTCCACTTGGCCCTGAGGCTATTCTGGAAGCACAGCTGTTAATGCTGGCTTCTCATAATATCCTTAACCCGGCCAACGGTTCGCCGATTACCGTTCCTTCGCAGGATATGGTACTTGGTCTTTATTATATGACCAAAATGCGTAAGTCGACCAAGGATAACGCCGTTAAGGGCGAAGGTCTGACCTTCTATTCACCTGAAGAGGTTATCATTGCTTACAATGAGGGTCGTGTGGATCTTAATGCCCAGATCAAGGTAAGGGTAATGGATTTTAATGAGGATGGTGATCTAACAAGGCAGGTGATCGAAACCACTGTCGGACGAGTGCTGTTCAATGAGCAGGTTCCAGGGAGGGCCGGCTTCGTAAACGAGGTACTGACCAAAAAGTCACTAAGGGATATCATCGGAAAGATCCTGAAAGTGACCAGTGTACCGGAAACATCGAAATTCCTCGATGAGATTAAAGATCTTGGATATAAATTCGCCTTCCAGGGAGGATTGTCCTTTAGCCTTGGTGATATCATTATCCCGGCAGAAAAACAAACCATGATAGATGATGCCAATAAACAGGTTGATGGTATCATGGCTAACTATAATATGGGTCTGATCACCAATAACGAACGTTACAACCAGGTGATCGATATTTGGACATCTACAAATGCTGAGCTTACCGAACTGTCGATGAAGCGTATCAGCGAAGACCAGCAGGGCTTTAACTCTGTATATATGATGCTCGATTCCGGAGCTAGAGGATCTAAAGAACAGATTCGTCAGCTGACCGGGATGCGTGGACTTATGGCCAAGCCCAAGAAATCGACCGCCGGAGGTGGTGAGATCATCGAGAACCCTATCCTTTCAAACTTTAAGGAAGGACTTTCAATTCTCGAATACTTTATCTCGACTCACGGTGCCCGTAAGGGTCTTGCAGATACCGCCCTTAAAACGGCTGATGCGGGATACCTCACTCGTAGATTGGTTGACGTATCTCAGGATGTTATCGTAAATATCGAGGATTGTGGCACTTTGAGAGGTGTGACCATAAAGCCTTTAAAGAAGAATGAAGAAATCGTGGAAACCCTTGAAGAGCGCATCAGCGGAAGGGTGGCACTTCATGATATCTATCATCCTAATACGGAGGAACTTTTGGTTGAGGCAGGTGAGCTGATCAGTGATGAATTAGCTAAGATCATCGATGACTCTCCGATTGAATCCGTTGAGGCCAGGTCACCACTAACCTGTGAGGCAAAAAAAGGAATCTGTACCAAGTGTTATGGTCAGAACCTTGCCACAGGTAAAATGGTTCAAAGAGGAGAGGCTGTTGGCGTGATCGCTGCCCAGTCTATTGGTGAACCGGGGACACAGCTTACATTGAGGACCTTCCACGTAGGTGGTATTGCCGGTAACATTTCCGAAGAGAACAAGATCATTGCGAAATATGACGGGCGAGCGGAAATAGAGGATCTGCGCACGGTCAAAGGTGAAGATGCTGAAGGCAACAAGGTAGATATCGTTATTTCGCGTTCCTCTGAATTGAAATTAGTAGATGACAAAACAGGAATCACCCTGAGCACAAATAATATTCCATACGGATCAACAATATTCGTAAAGGACGGGTCAAAGCTTAAGTCTGGCGACGTAGTCTGCCAGTGGGATCCGTATAACGGGGTAATTATATCGGAATTCTCAGGAAAGATCAAATACGAGAACATCGAACAGGGGATAACCTACCAGGTAGAGATCGACGAGCAGACCGGTTTCCAGGAAAAGGTAATAGTAGAGTCAAGAAACAAGAAACTGATCCCGACCTTGCATATTGAAGATTCCAAAGGTAATACGGTGCGGTCTTACAACTTGCCGGTTGGTGCACACCTGATGATAGATGACGGAGAGAAGATAACGATCGGTAAGATTCTTGTCAAGATACCTAGAAAATCTGCAAAGACAGGGGATATTACAGGAGGTCTTCCAAGAGTTACAGAATTGTTCGAGGCAAGGAATCCATCAAACCCTGCTGTAGTAAGTGAGATTGATGGTGTTGTTTCCTTCGGAAAGATCAAGCGTGGAAACCGCGAGGTCATTGTGGAGTCTAAAATTGGTGAGGTAAAGAAGTATCTTGTAAAATTGTCTAACCAGATCCTTGTTCAGGAGAACGATTATGTGAAAGCAGGAATGCCATTGTCAGACGGATCCATTACTCCTGCTGATATCCTTAATATAAAAGGACCATCAGCCGTACAGCAATACCTTGTGAATGAAGTGCAGGAAGTATATCGATTACAGGGTGTTAAGATCAATGACAAACATTTCGAAGTCGTTGTTCGCCAGATGATGAGAAAGGTAGAGATCAATGATTCAGGAGATACAATCTTCCTTGAGAATCAATTGGTTCACACTTCCGACTTCATTGAGGAGAACGATGAGATCTTCGGCAAGAAAGTTGTTGAAGATGCCGGTGATTCAGTAAACCTCAAGCAAGGTCAGATAATTACTTCCAGGGAACTTCGCGATGAGAACTCATTATTGAGGAGAGAGGATAAGAATTTAGTGGTTGCGCGTGACGCACGTCCTGCAACAGCTACACCAATCCTACAGGGAATCACGAGGGCTTCACTTCAGACCAAGTCGTTCATTTCTGCGGCTTCCTTCCAGGAAACTACTAAAGTACTGAACGAGGCAGCTGTGAATGGTAAGATAGATACCCTTGAAGGCTTGAAAGAGAACGTTATCGTTGGCCACAAGATCCCGTCCGGAACCGGTATGAGGAACTATGATAATATCATTGTCGGATCAAAAGAGGAATTCGACGAAATGATGCAGGCCAAGGAAGAGATGAATTATAATTAATCAGGCACTGCGGTTATAAAAGCTGCAGTGAAATAATAAGAATCAATCCCGGCTTTATGCCGGGATCTTTTTTTCATATATTTAATCTCAAAGAGAAATAAAATGTCAGACCAAAAGAAAAAAAATCCAAAAGCGGGACAGATCAATATTGAGTTGGATGAGAATGTAGCACAAGGAATCTATTCCAACCTGGCTATAATAAATCATTCAGTTTCTGAATTTGTTCTTGATTTCGTTAACATAATGCCGGGAGTTCCAAAAAGCAAGGTTAAATCACGAATTATCCTAACACCTCAGCATGCCAAAAGACTTGCCAAAGCATTGAACGAAAATGTCAAGCGGTTTGAGAATTCGCACGGTGAGATCAAGGACTATGATAAACAACCAATTCCACTGAACTTTGGCCCCACCGGACAGGCATAAAAGAATCCCCTTATAGTAGGTTAAGGGGATTCAAAAATGAGGCTACAATAACAGTTTAGTTCTAAAAATTTATACAGCCTCTTTTTTGTTGTAGTGAAATTTCAATGCGCCAGACGGGCATCTTTTAATTTGTTCTATTACGCGTGATGTCGGACATCCGTCAAGATTTATCCATGGGATTACCGAAGTGCGAAATACGTCGCTTAATTCCTGGGCACACTTTCCGGCGTGTACACACAGTCGAGGTTCAAAAGTAACTGTAATTTCTTCGTTGCTGAAGGCATTGTCGTAGGTTTCCATAAGTGTTCAAATTTGGGGTTCGAATCACTTCTAATTTAGAAAAGAAGTTCATGTTAAAATTCAAAAATTCGATTAAATGTAGTGAAAAATCGATAATATGCAAACAAATGTCGATAAAAACGACGAACGTCATTTTTTAAATTACTGAAATTTAGGACTTTATAAATACGGTGGTCATTCAAATTCTGAGGAATAATGAAATTCGATACTTGGGTATTTTTGCTGGGTCATTTGAAGAGAAAAGGCGGAGTCTGCAAGAAAGACCATCTGACCCTGTTTGTCCCTTGCAAGATATTTCTGTTTTACCCTTTTGAATTCAATGAATTCCTTATTGGTCTCATCTTTGGGTTGAACCCAGCAGGCTTTATGGACATTCAAATTCTCGTATGAGCATTTGGCCCCATATTCATGCTCCAGCCGGTATTGTATAACATCATATTGAAGCGCTCCAACCGTACCGATCACCTTTCTTCCGTTCAGGTCTAAGGTGAATAATTGTGCAACACCCTCATCCATCAATTGGTCTATACCCTTATATAACTGCTTGGCTTTCATAGGATCGGCATTGTTGATATACCTGAAATGTTCGGGAGAGAAACTCGGGATGCCTTTATAATTCAGAAGTTCGCCCTCGGTTAAAGTGTCACCAATTTTAAAGTTGCCGGTATCATGTAATCCAACAATATCGCCGGGATATGATATATCAACTACCTCTTTTTTCTCAGCGAAAAATGCATTCGGGCTTGAGAATTTAAGATTTTTATTGTGCCTTACATGCAGGTAAGGGGTGTTCCTTTTGAATTCCCCGGAAACAATCTTGACAAATGCCAGTCGGTCACGATGATTGGGATCCATGTTTGCATGGATCTTGAAGACAAATCCCGTAAAATTTTTTTCATCCGGTTTTACCAGGCGTGTATCACTTTCCTTTGGCCGGGGAGGAGGAGCGATTGAGACGAAACAATCTAAAAGTTCACGCACCCCGAAATTATTAAGGGCTGAACCGAAGAATACCGGTTGTAGTTGTCCGTCCAGATAGGCTTGTTTATCAAAATCGGGATAAACCTCAGTCACCAATTCAATTTCCTCTCTCAGCTGCTCGGCGGTAGCTTCACCTATAAGGCTATCCAGGGAAGGGTCGCTCAAATCAGTGATCTCAATGGTATCTTCAATGTCCTTTTTCGGGTCTCCGGTAAAAAGATTGATATTTTTTTCCCAGATGTTATAGATGCCTTTAAAATCATATCCCATACCAATTGGAAAACTCAGAGGAGCAACTCTAAGACCGAGCTTTTGTTCGATCTCATCAAGAAGGTCGAAGGCGTCTTTCCCTTCACGATCCAATTTGTTGATAAAAACGATCATCGGTATATGGCGCATCCGGCAGACCTCCACAAGTTTTTCCGTCTGTTCTTCCACACCCTTAGCAACATCTATTACCACTATAACACTGTCTACAGCAGTCAGTGTCCTGAAGGTGTCTTCGGCAAAGTCTTTGTGCCCTGGTGTATCCAGGATATTAACTTTAATACCATCATATTCAAAAGCCAGTACTGAGGTAGCCACAGAAATACCCCGCTGTCTCTCGATCTCCATAAAATCGCTGGTTGCACCTTTCTTGATTTTATTGCTTTTAACCGCGCCTGCTTCCTGAATGGCGCCACCAAAAAGCAACAATTTCTCTGTGAGCGTGGTTTTACCTGCATCAGGGTGAGATACTATGCCGAACGTCCGTCTTCTTTTAATTTCCTCTTTGAATCCCATGTGAACAAAATGTGCGCAAATATAATTCTATTCCCACAGGAATACCAAAATTCCAGCTGATGCATTATATTGTGAAAAACAACTCATCGACACTTTTATGGAACTTTAACTAAGATAATTTGCAAGCCATGGTAATTGAGTGATTTCCGAATGATTTTTTCAAGAAATTGCCGATTTTTATAAAGTAAACATCTAAATATTAGCAAATTATTTCTTATAAGTAAGAAAAGTATCACAAAATTTAACTAATTTTAAAAAAAGATAGAAAGAATTTGGTTTTTACATTTCAACTCTTTTTATTTGCATTTTATCGATAAAAAATGCATTTTATCGATAAAATATAAAATTGAAATACTATACGTGGTGACATTTTATATATAAAGTGTCTATTCATATATTAACAGCTGATTAATTGAATAATTAATCTGATTTAACCGATACCTAAGAATTTGAATTGATTAGATCAAAATTGTTTACCACAATCTGTAATGAATCAGTTCTTTTCTTTAATTAAATTCTAAGCTATTAAAGGATTTATTCTCAATAGCATGGATTACTGAAATTATTATAAGAACGACCATGCTTAACCCTAACCTAAATGAAGAGCACTAACCTGGGTGCTTACACATGGAAATTTCCAGAAGTTTCCAAGCCCCGATATTCCGATTTATATTCTATTTTTCAGGGTATATATCAATCAAGACCAAAATGTGAAAAATTCGGGATGGGATTTCCATACCGAATTTTTATATCAAACATGGTAGAAAGAACATGGCAGATTGGTAAAATAGTTTCGTTAAAGCAGTAATAAATCAATTTGAAAAATGGAATTTTCAAATATTAAATTTTTATTCAAACTTTTCTTTTCACTTTTTCTGATTGGAACAGTAAATGGTCAAACTCCCGGCCAGATATATTCTCCTGCAACACCTGCAACAAATCCGATGGATCCTAACGGCGATGGCTGGATAAGTTCCGGAGGCACGGTTTTCTCCGGTGGAAACGAATTGCCTGAATTTGAAATCCCATTTCTTATCGTGCCACAGCTTTCGGTAGAAGTTGACTCCGATTTGCAAACAGGTTCGAGCTGTGCTGCCTCCGAGATTGTCAGTGATGATATCACAGGTTCAGCCGGTGGGTATTACTACATCTCTGATCCCGACGGAACTCCCGATAACGGTGATGAATTAATGATTTTCAGAGTGCGTATAGCCAAACAGGCGAATGGAGCATTTGGCTATAGTTTTTTGTTCGATACCGATTTGAAATTTGGACCCTCTGATCCAAACAGCATTGCCGGAAATCCGGGATTTGAGATCGAAGTGATTTATGGGAGTGGAAATAATAATGATGTCCTGGTAGAAAATGTAGACGGTAGTACGAATGGAGTCAATATTGGAACTTATGGCACAGATACCAATAGCCAGAGATCGGATGCCCTGAACAATTATTCCGGATGTACCACCGATCCGATTTTTATCGATTGGTTCGTTCCGTTATCTGATATTGGTATAACAACTACCCAAAATTTCCGGATTGCTGTGGCTACCTCCAGTTCTCCTTCTTCAGCATTAGGGGGTTCGGCTTCAGATATTCTTGGAGTAAATGGCGATGTTATAACCAGTGATGATGATCAATTTACCGCGGCAATTTATGCCTCTTCAGATAATGATGGGGATGGCGTTTATGATAATGTCGATTTAGATGATGACAATGATGGTATTCTGGATACTGTCGAGTCAGGCGGTGTTGATCCGAGTCAGGATTCAGATAGCGACGGTTTACCTGATTATTTGGATCCCGATTATCCTGGATTTACAGATTCAAATAATGATGGTGTTAACGATAATTTTGATAATGATCTCGATGGACTTGCAGATCATCTGGATATAGATTCAGATGGGGACTCATGTAATGATGTGCTCGAAGCCGGGTTTACTGAAAGTTCCTCGATCACAGGTGAACTTGAAGGTACCGGTTATGATTCTGACGGTTTGGTTACAGGTGGTTTGGATGGTTATACCGGAACAAATAGTGATGTTACCGATGCCGGGGTCTCTTCGGCTTGTGATGTTGACACGGATGGTGATGGAATAGTTGATTCCTTGGATTCTGCTCCAAACGATCCCTGCGACCCGGCTCAGGCAGCGGGCTATACCGGCTACGATGCCACCAACCCGATCTGGGCGGCAGCCGACTGCGATGGCGATGGTGTGACCAATGGCGATGAAGCTACCAACGGCACCGATCCTTATGAAGTGTCAGGCGATACCGACGGGGATGGCATAAACGATGATAACGAGATCAACAACGGCACCGATCAGAACGATCCCTGCGATCCCGCACAAGCTCCTGGCTACACGGGCTATGATGCCACCAACCCGATCTGGGCGGCGGCCGACTGCGATGGCGATGGTGTGACCAATGGCGATGAGGCTACCAACGGAACAGACCCTTATGAGGTGTCAGGTGATACAGACGGGGATGGCATAAACGATGATAACGAGATCAATAACGGCACCGATCAGAACGATCCCTGCGATCCCGCACAGGCAGCGGGCTATACAGGCTACGATGCCACCAACCCGATCTGGGCTGCGGCCGACTGCGATGGCGATGGTGTGACCAACGGCGATGAGGCTACAAACGGAACAGATCCCTACGAGGTCTCAGGCGATACGGATGGGGATGGCATAAACGATGATAACGAGATCAACAATGGCACCGATCAGAACGATCCCTGCGATCCCGCACAAGCTCCTGGCTACACGGGCTATGATGCCACCAACCCGATCTGGGCGGCGGCC
>JBFKFP010000046.1:0-18551 GCA_041618535.1 Flavobacteriaceae bacterium | reverse complement strand
TTTCAATTCTTGTAGAATCTGCCCGGATACGACTATTGACCAGGTAAAGATCGGCCTTACCAGTCAGGTTGTAATCCACCTCTAAATTGATATCCAGGCTATCTTTTATGATCTGTGGTAAATAACCGGATGATATAAAAGCATCATTTCCATAAGACACGAAATCAAGAAGTTCACCTGCTGAGATCTCGTCCATTTCCATGGCTTCATCCAGATATATGTAGGTGCCGTGAATATCATAATCATTTCTCTCCCAGTTATAAGATCCGTTGAAATACTCGTAAACCGTGACGCCGAGGTCCTTGACCTCGCTGTAAGGAAAGAGATTCCTTAATTCAGAATAGAAAATAAAGGTTCCGAAAGGGTGTTTGTGCGTTTCATTAAAGGTCTTGGTCCAGTTCAAAGGCCGGGGCTTTGAGAATTCAATCACGGTCACTGCTGCGAACAACACGACTAAAGCGATAAGGTATATTTTAATTGTTCTGCTCATGAGGTCAGATCAGAAATGATTCGGTTAAAAGCTGTTTTTGCACTCCGGAATTGCTTCTCACTCACATCAAACTCACCGTACCAGATGTAATTATAGAGGTAGGAGGTGTAATCAAAGGCATTTCTTATTGGACCTTCCTCTATCTCCTGCCGGTAATCGCTATTTGTTTTCTCAACATCGTAATGAATAATGCCTTTATTGCCAAGCACTTTAAGTAACCACAGATAATAATACCTGATAGCCAGCCTGAAATTATTATCCTGTTCAGCATGGCTGATCAGGTTCCTGAAATCAACTGAATCAATATCAGACGCCAGGTCGGTAACCGGTATTATGGATTTTTCAGCAGATTTTCCGAAAACCCACTGTCCTTCTTTATTCAGGATGGCCTTTGCTATAAAATAGGCCACGAGCAGGAAAAGAATGACACCGAGGATTTCGATGGCGAGATCGGCAGCCTCCTCTGCCTGCGTTCTGTTCTCAAAATTGAAAAGATCTTTCAGGAAATCACTGAACCATTGTTTAAACCGAGTCCACCATCCGGAAGATTCGATCCGCCTTTCATAGATGAATTCATCGCCATTGTACCTCTCATTCAGGTTTTCATACTGACGTTCATATAGCTCAGAATCGTCATATTGCAGGCTGTCTGATTGAACTGCCTCAGAATAGACCGATTCAGATCCTAGTATCAGCAGCAGGACGATATAAAGATTTACACACTTATTCACCGGAACCGATCTGATCTATTATATCTTTTGCATGAATACTTTCAGCATCCTCCTTTAAAGAATGAAAAATGATTCCCTGGTTTAAAAGAACGACATTGTTCAGTATTACACCTAAAAGAAATCCGCCGATAAAGCTTACTGCCATAACCATGGTCATCATTCCACCAACCTCCTGCGCATTCGGATTTGAACCTGACGAATCTGTAAAAAGCTGAACCAGTCCAAAGATATATGCAATAATGGTGATCACATTCTGAAGGATGTAGCTCATCATATAAAACAGTCCGGTACACCCTACGGCAGCTATGAATTTAGAAGACATCAGTTTCCAGGAATAACCATAGCAATCCCATATCACTTTCTCTCCCTCCAGGTATTCGCTCAGTGCCATATAATAGAAAAGCATCAGGGTAGCAATGGCAAAAGGAATGAGAAACATCCCGATTATAGTGATTATAAGTCCGAAAATAATTATGCTGAACAGCAATATCAAAGGAATGCCAATCAGGATCGCACTGAACAGGAACACAAATAATCTGGACAGGTTTTCCTTATATTGGGCAAGCAGTTCCACTGTTCCAAAGTTATTTTCACCCTTTACCCGGTACAGCTTCAGGTAGAGCACAGGGAAGGCATACATCACAACCCCGAACACCAGGGAGACCACGACAAAAACGATCATCAATATAAGCAGCAGCACGGAGTTCTCATTGAGGAAATCATCGAATAAATTAGGATCATTCTGGGCAATTCCGCCAAATACGGCTTCTGAGTATAAGCTCATGAAGAAATAACCTATGATCATCAGGATCAGAACAAGCAAACCGTTAATAATGAAAAAATGCCTGAAAAAGTGTCCGCCGTTCAACTTTATGAATCCGAATGTATCCTGAAAAAAGGAACTGAAATTTCTCGACTTATATAACTGCATTTTCCGCCTTGAGTTTATCGAATAATATGAAGGGATAAACCAGATAATAATAACTGATTATCCCAAGTGTGACCAGGATGATCCCAACCGACAGCAAGTTTGGCATTACATTGCTGTAACGGGTTACAAAGCCCTCGAGGAAACCTGCACAAAACGTAAATGGAAAGGTACTAATAAGGATCTTGACACCGTCCTTTACACCGGTTTTAAATGAGTTAAGTCTCGAATAGGTCCTTGGGAAAAGTATGCTGGCCCCGAGTATGAGCCCTGCAGCCCCTTCAATCACAATTGCGAAAATCTCCATGGCGCCATGAATCCAGATTCCCCTTACACTTTCCCATAAGACACCCTGTTCATAAAAGAAATATTGAAATGACCCCAGCATTATTCCATTCCGCAGCATAATATATGCTGTTCCAAATCCTCCAAAAACCCCATAGATAAATGACAGTATGCCAACATAGAGGTTATTTATGGTGATCGCTATAAATCCGCCCCAATTGCTCCCGCTTTTATAGACCGCGACCGGATCTCCTTTCTCTATGTTCTCGAGCGTCATATTGACGTATTGGTCACCGAGAATAAGACGCACGAATGAATCATCATTGGCTGCAGACAGGGCTCCCATGGCGACAAAGGTCCCGAACAGCAAAAAGGCGTAGAGGACATAGCGCCTGTAATGGTATACGATCAATGGCACTTCTATTTTCCAGAAATGCACAAAACGGTTCGTATCCTGTCTTTTGGTCTTATAAATTTTCTGAAAAGCCCTGGCGGCCAGGTTGTTTAAATATAGAATTGTCTTACTTTTGGGATAGTAGGTTTGGGCGTAAGACAGGTCGTTGATCAGGTGGACATAAAGGGAGGCCAGGTCATCAGGATTCTTGAGGGTTTTACCAAAAATGGCCTGTTCAAAATTCAGCCATTTTTCCTTGTTTTGCTTGATGAATGCGACCTCTCTCATGCGTCATAAAATAACGTAATTAATGGTAGAGTTACAAATTAACACCACTCAAAATGTGAACATCAATTTTACCGCTGCCAGCGTTGGGGAACGCATCCTCGCCTACGGGATAGACTGGATGATTAAGATTGCCTACATCGTCACCATCTACCAGGTTATGTTCAAGCTCCTGGAAATAGAAAAGATCTTCAGTGAGTTGGACAATTGGAGCATTATTGCCATCCTGCTTATGCTCTACCTCCCTGTTATGTTTTACAGCCTGCTTTTTGAAGCTATGCTCGACGGACAAACACCAGGGAAACGCATTATGAAGATCAAAGTTGTCAAAATAGATGGTTACCAGGCTTCATTACCCGATTTTGTGGTGCGTTGGTTCTTTCGAATCGTTGATATGAACATGTTAAGCGGGGTGGTGGCCCTGGTATGTATAGTCACAAGCCCGAGAAATCAGCGGCTAGGTGATATGACAGCGGGTACCGCAGTGATCAGCCTGAAGAATGATATCGATATAAATCATACCATTCTAGAGGAATTGAACACCGAATACCAGCCTACCTATCCCAATGTGATCCGACTGTCGGACAATGATGCCAGGATTATCAAAGATACCTTTAAAATGGCAAGACGAAGCCGTGATTATAAGACACTGATTAAGCTCAGGAACAAAATCATTGAGGTGGTAGGAATAAAAGAGGTAGCTCAGAGCAATGATGCGGAATTCATCGAAACTATATTGAAAGATTACAACTACTTTACACAGGACATGTGATGTATTATACCTTAGACATACTTGGCACAGTGGCGTTCGCTATCTCGGGCGTGCTTGTTGCATTTGACAAACGCATGGATATCTTCGGAATTATCATTATTGCATTTGTAACGGCTATAGGAGGGGGAACGCTGAGGGATGTCCTTATTGGGAATACACCGGTGAACTGGATGACAGACATGACCTACACCTATGTTATTCTCAGTGCTGCCGCCTTTGCTATTATATTCAGAAATTATCTGAATTACCTGAGAAAATCACTTTTTTTATTTGACACAATCGGCATTGGTTTATTTACGGTAGTTGGAGTGGAGCAGGGTATTCAAGTTGGATTACACCCTATTATTTGTGTAGCCCTCGGAACGATTACCGCCAGTTTCGGAGGTGTATTGCGAGACATTCTCTGTAATGAGATTCCTGTCATCTTCAGAAAGGAAATTTATGCTACGGCATGCATCCTGGGAGGATTCTGTTATTTTGGCTTAAGGCTGGTCTCACTTGATCCTAACCTTGTTTTTATGATTTCCTGCCTGGTCGTTATCAGTATCCGAATTCTTGCGGTGAAATTTGGTATTTCCTTGCCGGTCATATCAAAAAAATAAAGCCATGCTGAACATGGCTTTATCAAATCTTGAAGAATTCAGTTACTTATTAACCGGAAATCCCCGATCTCGCATCAAAGCTTCGATTTTAGCATCTCTTCCGCGGAACATGCGATAAGCATCTGCAGGATCGATGGAGTTCCTTGGCGCGAATAGATATTTTACCAGTTTAGCTGCTAACTCCTCATCATAGAACCCTCCTGGTGCTTCCTTGAAAGCCTCAGCCGCATCGCTTGTCAGCACGTCGGCCCACATATAACCATAATAGGCTGTAGCGTAACCTTCACCTGAAAATACATGCCCGAAATGAGGGGTTCTGTGCCTCATGGGTAATTCCTTCGGCATTTTCAGCTCAGCAAGCGTCTCCCGTTCGAAGGCATCTACATCAATGTTAGCCGGATCTGCAAGGTGCAATTTCATATCCATCAATGCAGAAGCAAGATATTCTGTTGTGCCAAATCCCTGGTTGAATGTCGAAGCCTTCTTGATCTTTTCAACTAACTCTGCCGGGATAGGTTCTCCGGTCTCGTGATGCACCAGGTATTGGTTTATTACTTCGTCTGTCGAAAGCCAGCGTTCCAGTAACTGGCTTTGGAATTCTGTATAATCACGCACACCTCCGTTTAGGGTCGGATATTTGACTTCAGAGGAGAAGAAATGCAAGGCATGTCCGAATTCGTGAAAGAATGTCGTTGCATCGTCCCAGGATACCAGAACAGGTTCTCCGGGAGCTGGTTTTACAAAGTTTGAATTATTGGAAGCCAGAACAGTTTCTTTCCCGTCAAAGGTGGTATGGCTCCTGTATGTCGTAGCCCAGGCACCGGACCGTTTTCCTTGCCTGGCATATGGATCGAGATACCATAGTCCGATATGCTCTCCACTATCCTTATCCGTAACCTCCCAAACCTTAACATCTTCATGAAAAACTGGAACACTGCCTTCAGGTACCGGATTGAAATTATAATTGAACAGGCGACCCGCCACATAGAACATAGCCTCCCTTAGTTTGTCTAATTGAAGGTATTGCTTCACTTCGTCCGAATCCAGGTCGTATTTGGCCTGTCTTACCTTTTCCGCATAATACCTGTAGTCCCAGGGTTCGATCGTGATATCAGCACCCTCTTTATCAGCGATTGCCTGCATATCAGCAACCTCTTCCGCAACCCTTGCAATAGCAGCCGGCCAGACGGCCTCCATCAATGTCATGGCGTTTTCAGGGGTTTTGGCCATTCTGTCCTGTAATCGCCATTCGGCATAATTCTTATGCCCCAGCAATTCAACCCGCTCCCTCCTGAGCTTAAGGATTTTTGCAATGATCTCGTTATTATCGTACTCGTCGCCATTATCACCTCTTGAGTAGTAATTGGTCCAGACCTTTTTCCGCAATTCGCGTTCGTCTGAATAGGTAAGGAACGGATCCATTGAAGAGCGTGTATTGGTCACGGCATATTCCACTTCACGACCATTATCTTTTGCTATCTGAGCTGCCGATTTGATGTAGGCTTCAGATAGTCCGCTTAACTGGTCCTCGTTAAGATAGGTGATGTAGTTCTCTTCATCATGAAGAACATTGTTTGAGAATTCAGTATAAAGAGAAGATAATTCCTTGTTTATTTCGGCATAACGGGCTTTCTTTTCCGGGTCAAGTTCCGCTCCGTTCATCGCGAACCCGATATAGGTTAGATCGACCACGCGCTGCTGGTCCTCCTCAAGGGGATTTTCCTGAGAGGCTTCGTAAACGGCCTTTATCCTTGAGAAGAGTTTTTCATTTTGATTAATCTTTGACTGGAATTCTGATAATTTAGGTGCGAGTTCTCCCTGAATTTCCCTGAATTCAGGTGAGGACACATTGCTCCTCATGATTCCGTAATAGGCGAAAACGCGATCCAGTTCCTCTCCTGATCGCTCCATTTCCTCAATTGTATTCTCAAATGTTGGAGGCTCGGTATTCTCGGCTATGGCGTCTATATCTGCCAGAGCCAGTTCCATACCGGTCATCACGGCTTCTTCCACATCTTCCACCCTCATCTTGTCGAATGCCGGCACACCTCCATAGGGTCCGGTCCACTCCTGTAATAGCACATTATCGCTCATCGCTGTATCAGAGTTATTTTGATTTTCGTCTTGTTCCTTCTTGCATCCCGATAAGGACAAGAGGATGCCCAGGGCCACCATCCATAGGGGCCTGAATTTTCCTATTGAAGTCATATTTCTCGAATTGTTTTCAGTGAATATTAAAGAGCATACAAGGTACAAAAAACCTATGATTTCCAACCTCTTCCAAATCCCATAAATTATTCTATTATTTCCACTTTTTTAATGTAGACATTTCTCAGGGGCCAGTCGGCTTCGTCCGTATCAACAGCTGCAATTTTGTCAACTACATTCATGCCTCTTATCACCTTTCCAAAAATAGTGTAATCACCGTCGAGCCGGTATTCGCCCCTCGGATTTTGAACTATAAAGAATTCGTAAGGTGATGCAAGTTTGTGCGGATTGTCGATCTCACTGCTTGGCATGGAGACTGCGCCGCGATCATGCCTGTAACCGCGTTTGGTGTCTTTCGGCAAGAGGTATCTGCCAATGTACTTCCTTTTACGCTTTATATTGGGGTCATCGGTATTTCCCGCCTGAACCATAAAATTTTTGATCACCCGGTAGAATTGCGTAGAATCGAAATATTGCCGCTTTGTGAGGTAGATAAAATTTGCCCGGTGAAATTTGGTTTTTGGGTACAATAGGATATCGATCTCTCCGAAATCTGTGTAAATCCTGACCTTGTCCTCTTTGTTCTCCCTTTCATATTCCAGGAAGAAGTCCATGGCGTTATCTTCGGTAAGAAGGGGAAACTCGGGTTCTTTTAGCCGGGACGAATCAATAGTCTTTTCATCGATAATGGAATCTTTTGTTTCTGTTTTCTCAATCTCAGGTTCCGAAGCCGATTTCTCAACAGATTTCCTATCTTCACAGCTCAAAACAAATAATAGAAAACATAACAGCAGTCGCTTCATAAATGGAATTTCAGGCATTTGTTAATTCGGTACCAAAAATAAAAAATATACCGCTACCTGCTCAGGCTTCCCAGTTTAAAATGTCCCCTCCGTTCCGAAGAGATCTGATTGAGCGTTACAGGGTAAGGTTAAAAGATGCAAAACAAGCCGCGGTTTTGGCCCTCTGTTATCCCGACCATAGAGAAATAACCCATATGGCGCTTATCCTCAGAAAAACTTATCACGGGGTTCACAGTGCGCAGATTGGATTTCCGGGCGGACGAATAGAACCGGATGATGATTCCCTTAAAAGCACGGCCATACGTGAAACTTATGAGGAAATCGGCATCCCGGGATCTGAGATTCGCGTTATTCGTGAAATGACAGACCTTTACATTCCACCGAGTAATTTCAATGTTCGCCCTTTCCTGGCATTATATGATTCCATTCCGGAGTTCATAAAACAAGAGGATGAGGTTGAGGATGTTATCGAAGTCCCTCTGCACCATATACTTGATGATCAGGTGGTTGTGACAACCGAGGTTCAGACTTCATATGCCAAAAAAATAGAGGTTCCGGCATTCAAACTCAAGGGCCACATGGTATGGGGGGCTACGGCGATGATGTTGAGCGAGATAAAAGACTTGTTAAAACAAGCCCTGTAGTTGGTGTGTTTTTTTACATTTGTCTCAACTAACTAATCTGTAAAACAACTAACTCTGAGATGGGATTGTTCAAAAAAAATCCTTTCGGGCATTATTTATTTCTGAAGCGATGGCTTATAGTGGTGGCCGGACTCATGACCCACAGGCGCTACAGGGGCTTCAACGAATTACAGATAGATGGCTCTGAAATCATTACTGGGTTGCCCGAAACCAATGTACTCTTCATTTCAAATCATCAAACCTATTTTGCAGACGTAGTGGCCATGTTCCACGTTTTCAATGCCAGTTTGAACGGAAGGGTCGACTCTATTAAGAATGTGAGTTATCTCTTCAATCCTAAGCTTAACATCTATTATGTTGCGGCCAGGGAAACCATGAAATCGGGCCTGCTGCCTAAAATCTTGGCATATGCCGGGTCAATTAGCATAGATCGTACCTGGAGAGCCGCCGGTAAAGAGGTAAACCGACAGGTAAAAATGAGTGATATAACAAATATCAAAAAGGCGCTTGATGACGGCTGGGTGATAACCTTCCCTCAGGGAACCACCACGCCATTCAAACCGATTAGAAAAGGTACAGCTCACATCATTAAACAATACAAACCGATAGTCGTTCCCATTGTTATAGATGGTTTCAGGCGTTCATTCGACAAGAAAGGCCTTCGAATCAAGAAGAAGAATATCCTGCAATCTATGGAGATCAAACCACCGTTGGAGATCGATTATGAAAATGAAAGTATCGATTCTATCGTGGAACGAATAGAATACGCTATCGAGCAGCACCATTCATTTCTCAAGGTCGTTTCAGAGGAGGAACTGCTGGAGAGAGAGGAGCTCAACAAGCAGAGAGAATGGTGATAAATCAGGACTCCAATTTTCTCAGATCCCTGTAATTCTTATTTAAGCGTTTTAACAGAAGGCCGTATATCAGGTAATAGAAGGCCAGGATAACCGCAATGGCAACAGCAAGCAAGAACAGCGTTGCTATTATTGTGGTTGCATATAATTTAAACAATTCACCGTTAGCGGTGGCTTCGTCTATAACTGTGCTGAATTTTTCATCCTGTTTGAACAGCAGGCCAAGGGTCACAAAGGTGCTGATGAACAGGTAGATCAGGTTAAATGCCACATATTGCTTTACTGTCCTCCTGGTTCTAAGGATGTTTTCCATCAGTTTCTTCGCATTATCCGTAACTGAAATAGTCCTGTAGTTTCGGAAAAAGAGATAAAAGAAATAGGCCAGTATAACATAGCCGATTATCGACATAGGGATAAGAACGCTCCTGTACTCGGCGTTGTCAAATCGCTGTATCGCTTCTGTATCCTTGAGTCCAACCGAGATCAATGTCCAGAAAGCAAATTCAAGGAGGCTTATGATGAAGATCCATTTAACGATAGACGATGATCGCCTTAAGATCATCTTGTAGATCTCGTCGAATGTCAACCGTGGCAACTGCTGATCCTGCTTCTTCCAGTCTCTCTTTAATAACTCTAATTCATCCATATGACTACGGATTTAAAATGGTTTTAAGTTTAGTCTTTATCCTGTTCATTTTCACCCGGGCATTTACTTCACTTATACCCATTGTTTCACTAATTTCCCTGTAATTCTTATCCTCGAGATATAGAAATACCAGGGCCTTTTCGATATCATTCAGCTGCTGAACCGCACTGTACAACAATTTAAGCTGACGCTCTTCCGTATCATCGTACTCTTCAGCAGTAATCTTGAACTGCACCCCATCAAAATTCTGGGTGCTCACCTGCCTTTTTCCTTTTCGGTAAAGGGTGATGGCCGTGTTCAAACTCACTCGATACATCCATGTACTGAATTTCGAATCCCCCCTGAATTTGGGATAGGCCTTCCATAATTGAATGGTAATCTCCTGGAATAAATCGTTGTGTGTATCCTCGTTGTTCGTATATAAACGACATACCTTGTGCACGATATTCTGATGCTTTTCAAGCAGTTCTACAAATTTATGTTCAAGTTGCTTGTTCAATCCTGCTGGCTAGTTACACCTATAAGTGTGAGTTTTAGAAAATATGTTACACACCTCAGGCAATCATCAGATAAAATTATGCAATTCATCCTGCCAATCCTACAATTCGGATTCTAATTCTTTCTGAAAACATGAGACTGTCGGAGATTTGAAGAGAAGCAAACATCAATCTCAATCAAAATGCGAACAGTCATTTCTTTAATACTTCTTTTCAACCTTCTTAATACCAGCCATGTTTTTGCTCAAATCGAGATCAGCGGCAGGGTTGCCGATTCAAAGGGCAATCCGATCCCGGGGGCAAATGTCTATATAGACGGTACATACGACGGGGCATCAACGGACGATTTCGGAAGGTTTTCATTCTTCACCGATTACAGGGGTGAAGGTGTATTATTGATTTCCTTTCTTACGTATGAAACCGCCAGAATAACGGGAAAACCAGGCACATGGAACAATCTTGAAATCCAATTGAGAGAAGACTTAAATACACTGGAAACCGTAGTCCTGTCTGCCGGTTCCTTTTCTGCCGGGGACAACAGCAAGATCAATGCCCTGAAGCCACTAGATGTGGTTACTACGGCATCCGCATTGGGCGATTTTGTCGGTGCTTTGCAGTCGCTCCCGGGAACCTCAACAGTAGCTGAAGACGGGCGTCTCTTTATCAGGGGCGGGCTAGCCGAGGAGACCAATATCTTTATTGATGGCATTCGAGTTTTTACGCCCTATACTCCCAGTACCAACAACATTCCATCAAGAGGTCGATATTCACCCTTTCTTTTCGATGGAATTTCCTTCTCTACAGGAGGTTATTCAGCTGAATATGGCCAGGCTCTGTCCGGGGTTCTGCTGTTGAATACCATTGACGAACCCGACCAGGACAAAAGCGACCTGGGAGTCATGTCCGTAGGCGGATCACTTGGCCATACCATGAAGTGGGAATCGAGCAGTCTTAGCCTGAATGCTTCCTATATCAATTTGTCCCCTTACCTCAGCATTTTCCGGGACAGGAATAAATGGATTCAGCCTTTCGAAACCGGTGCGGGAGAGATGGTCTTCCGAAATCGGTTTAATTCCGGATTGCTGAAGTTTTATGCTGCCTTCGATACCACGCATTTTCAATTGATACAGGAGGACATCAACCTCGAGGACGGATTTAACTTCGGACTAAGGAATTCCAATTTTTACCTGAATACATCATACCGCGGCAGTTTTGGCGACCAAAGCTGGACCATGCTCTCAGGGCTGAGCCTGACCCTGGGTCGCGATAGATTCGACATTCAGTCTGATGAAGTAATTAATAACACCGCATCTCTTCATGCAAAACTCAGAGTTAAAAAACGATTTAGCAGCCATTTTAAACTGATTCTAGGGGCTGAACATTTCGGGACTGATTTCGAAGAGGATTTTAGCAATCCTCAGATCGTTCCGGTTCAGCTCGGATTCAGAAATTACATTTCAAGCCTCTTTGCAGAATCCGATTTGTTCATCACAAAAGATATGGCGGTAAAAACCGGCTTTAGGTTGGAATACGGGGCTTTACTTGATGAATTGAGTGTTTCACCCCGGGTTTCTTTTGCAGTAAAAACCGGTGAGAGGGGACAGCTTTCCCTGGCCTACGGGCAATTCAACCAGCTGCCTTTTGATTATGCCTTGAAATTCAACCAGGATCTTTCGTCTCAGCAGGTGAGTCATTATATCCTTAACTATCAATTCAATAAATCGGGCCGGGTGTTCAGGGCAGAGGCCTATTTCAAAGATTATGACAATCTTTTGAACTATGATGGTGAATTTCCCGGGCCCGACACCCTATTCAATACGGAAGGGTATGGTTATTCGGCCGGACTGGACCTCTTCTGGAGAGATGAAAAAAGCATTCAAAACCTGGATTACTGGATAAGTTATTCTTATCTCGATTCTGAGAGGCTTTTCAGGAATTATCCCGATCAGGTTCAACCAGATTTTGTGAATAAACATAACTTGTCAGTAGTGGGTAAGTACTGGATTGAAGACTGGAAAAGCCAGGTCGGTCTCAGCTTGATCCTGGCATCGGGAAGACCTTATACCGACCCCAATTTGGAGGGCTTCCACAATAAACTGACAAAAGGTTATCAGAGCCTGAGTTTGAACTGGGCTTACCTGATCGATCAGCAAAAAATATTGTATTGTTCGGTTAACAATGTTTTGAATAACAGGAACATTAATGGCTATCAATTCACCAGTCAACCAGATGCCGATGGCCTCTTTGCCAGCAGGCCACTTCGCCCGGCGGCCGATCAATTCTTTTTTATAGGTTTCTTCTGGACCATAAGTTCTGACAAAACCTCTAATCAGCTGGATAATCTTTAAGGGTTTTTCTTCGGAACAGGCTCAGGGTCAAAAGCTTCCAAACATGACAAATGTCATAGTGATTGTTTTGAAAAGATCATATTTTGAGGGAAAGATAACTCATAATCATGGAAGCCAAAAAGAATCCAAAATTAGACATTGGAGCGAATAGCAGCCTGTATTTTGCTATTGGGCTTAATATTATGCTGTTTTTCACATACAGCGCGCTGGAAATGAAGACCTATGAAAAGGATCAAGCATTGTTAGACATTATTGAAATGGAAGCGGAATTGGAAGAGGACATTCCAATTACGGAACAGATCAAGACCCCACCACCACCACCACCTCAGGCCGCTCCTGAAATCATCACGGTTATCGAGGACCTGGAGGAGATTGAGGAAACCGTTATCGAAAGCACGGAAATCTCCCAGGAGGAAGGTATTGAAGAACGCGTGGTTGAAGTTGATGAAGTGACTGTGGAGGAAATGGACGAAGATATTACAGTTCCATTTGCAGTCGTTGAAAATGTGCCCATTTTTCCGGGTTGTTCGGGAAATAACAACGCTGCACTAAAAGCATGCTTCCAGGAAAAAATTCAAGCCCACCTTCTAAAGCATTTCCGCTATCCGGAAACCGCATTGGAAATGGGTATTCACGGGAAGGTGTTCGTCATGTTCGATATCGATCGAGAGGGAATGGTATCCAAAATACGAACACGCGGACCGGACAAATTATTGGAAAAGGAGGCAGCCAGGATCATAAGCCTTTTGCCCAAAATGACTCCGGGCAAACAGAGAGGTAAACCGGTCAGGGTGCCTTACGCTTTACCGATAAATTTTCAACTCTTAGATTAGATCATACCCGATAAGTCTATGATATGAGTTTTAATCTCCTGCCACCTTGGCTTGTGGCAGGAGATTATTTTTTTAGATCGGAGGATGTTTCTGACGCCAGAATAGAATTCCTATAATCAGCCCAAAGCCCATTGATAAGCTGTATCGGGAGAATTGGTATTCATGCAGGATAAAATACCTTGAAACCTCAGATTCAACGTTGAAGATCATTATTAAAAGCGCGATTCCAATTACAATTATTGAGCCCGCCGTATTGCTCACAAGGCCTTTGCCTTTTCGTGTAATGAAAAGATTGGCCGCTAATACACCCCAGAAATAGGTAAGGATGAATAGGCCGTTATCGGTTTTATCCTTTATGACATTGCTGATGGTCATGCTGTCTGTCACTGCCAGATATATGTCGAATCCAATCAGAAAAAGGAATAAGAATATCAGGAAATACTGAACCCTCTTTACCGTTCTGGGATGTGAACTGAAATAATTATAAATCGATTGCAACATAACAGTCAGTTCAGAAAGGGAAAGGTGATCTCATCGAGGTGACGCTGCGACCAGAAAAAATGGCCATAGAGGACACCGAATACAAGAAGCAGCAATTGAAGTTTCCTGTCCATTATAAAACTCTTGGACTGCTTTTTCCCGATATAAAAGAGAATACCCAGAATCAGGATAACCAGAACAACAGGTAACCACCAATTATCTCCGAAAACCGGAGTTTTGGTACCTAAGAAAAAATGACCTCCGAGAACTCCCCAGGCAAAGGTTATAAAGAAATATCTTCCATATGCCCAGGTCTTCAAAATGTAATTAATGGTGTCATTCAACACCTCGTTGTTGGAGAGAATGAAATTTCCGAGGATTAGAATTCCAATAGTCCCCGCAACCACATATTGAACTACAATCGGATCGATCATTTACAACCTGTTTATAGTTTCTCCGGCTTTGAGATCGAATGGCAAATGGTTTTCCTGCGGTGGGTACAGGCAGGTAGTATACTGCGAAAATGAGCAGGGAGGATTATACAATCTGTTTAAATCAACCTTGACAGGGCCATCCTTTTCCGGAAGGTCTAAGTAGATGTATCGACCGCCTCCATAGGTTTCATTGCCTGAGGTGTCATCTGAGATCATTGTGAATCCGTTATTACCTACCTTTAATTTATATTCTTTACCCTCATACTCAAAGGTCACTTCCCCGATAAACGAAGTTTTAGCATTGATGCCTAACTGCGATTTCACTTCCTGTTCCTCTTCATGGTCGAAGTAGGCAAACTTCCCGGTAAAAATAAACTCCGGGTTCGGTTCATAACGCTTGTAACCATTGAAACGCTCTACCATGGGGTGTTGTTTATCCCATACACGAAGGTACGGACTTCCCGATCTTGTTATCACCTGCCATTTCAGGTCACCTAAAATCAAAGGTTGTGAAGATCCGTATTGGTCGAGCGAAAGATCAATGTTTGAAATGATTGAATCCGAGGCTGTTGAGATATTCAGACCGGGTTCAGCCTTAAAACTGATCCTTTGAACATCTGCGGAATCTACACTATAATTGAATGTCCCGATATGATCTCTCGAGGAGGGAGATTCAAGTATGAATCCAGTTTCAATTTCACGGCCGAATTCTGATTCCCCTTCGTCAAATTTGAATAACCCTGCCAACTGCAGATACTTTACCCGCCCATCATCTATTTGTTTAACATAGTCGTTATACTCACTGATATAAGCGGGATCTATTCTGAATTCATCCTTTTTCTTACATCCCGAAATCAATAACAGGATCAGAAGAACATAGCCGATTCTCGATGTCATGATATAAAGTTTTTGCAGATTCCAAGTTACATTTTTTAGATAGATAAAGCTAATTACAATACATCGGTTTAATTCAACAATTCGGTAAGCTCTTTTTCCATGCGACAGACTTTAACCTGATCTTTGATTCAGAATTAAAACATAAAACCATGCAAAAAATAGCCTTGATTATCGCAACCCTGGTCACTTCCATACTCAGTGCCCAATCGGCTTACCAGGATGGAATGACCAAAGCGCACGACCTGTCTTTATCCGGCAAATATGAGCAGGCTGTACAGCTTTATGAGCGAATTTCGGCTGCAGAACCGGACAAATGGCTTCCGGCCTATCATGCGGCGCGTATCCAGGTGTTAAATACCTTTAACCTGAAAGATGAAAAACTCATTAAGGCAAGACTTGAAAAAGCGCAGGAATTTATTGACAGGGGACTGTCTGTCTCTCCTGAAAACCCGGAATTGATGGTTGTCCAGGCACTTTTATATACCGTTTGGGTGGCATACGATGGCGGCAGATACGGTATGCAGCTTTCTGGAAGGATATCTTCCATTTACCAGGAAGCAAAGGCACTGGCGCCCGATAATCCGAGGGTGCTGCTGTCTAAAGCGGAGTGGGATATGGGTTCCGCCCGCTTCTTTGGGAAGGATATTACTCCTTACTGCCAGGACGTGGAACGCGCTCTTGATCTTTTTGCTAATTTTAATGCAGAATCTGACTTCTATCCGGATTGGGGAAAAGAACGAGCAGAACAAATACTAACCAACTGCGAATAACACAGAAATGAAGAATGCCGTTCGGGTAATATGGATCGGAATAATTATAGGGCTTATACTCCTGGCCATCGATCAGGTATTAAGGATCGCGAATGGTGCCAGTTTTGCCTTCGATCAGAGGTTTTGGCGAATCTTTTGGTACTATATGTTGTATTCCATTCCGTTGTCTCTGGTAAACTCTTATTATTTCGATTATATACACGGAAATAAAAACCGAAGGACATATTCAAGGAATACGGTTATTCAGGGATTTTTCGGTTCAGTGGTTATCACTCTTATAACCATCTTTTTTATCCGGATGTTTATCAACATGGTGCTTGAGGGAGAGAGTTATTCAGAGTTCATCGATTCGGAGCGTGCCGATTTCTACATAATCGCAACCCTCATAACCCTTGTGATTTCCCTATTCTTTCATGCGGTCTTTTATTACAAAGAACTTCAAAAGAATAAGATCGAGGAACAAAAGGTGATTGCAGGAACCGCAAGTGCCAAGTTCGATGCACTGAAAAACCAGCTTGATCCGCATTTTCTTTTTAACAGCCTCAATGTGCTGACCAGCCTGATAGATGAAAACCCTGAGAGCGCCCAGGAATTCACCGCGGCGCTATCAAAGGTTTACCGTTATGTCCTTGAGCAGAAGAACAAGGAACTGGTGACGGTAGATGAGGAACTGGAATTCGCGCGCACCTATATGTCATTACTGAAAATGCGCTTTGAAGACAGCATAAAATTCAGCATTCCGGAAACGTCGTCGAATCCCGACGCCAAAGTTGTGCCAATGTCGCTTCAGCTACTGCTTGAAAATGCTGTAAAACACAATATGGTTACATCCACAAGGCCCCTTGAGATCAGGATTTATGAGGAAGGAGGGAATCTGGTTGTGGAGAATAACCTTCAACCAAAACAAATTGTAAAAAAGGGTAGCGGTGTCGGTTTAAACAACATCAGGCAGCGTTATCAGATGTTGAGTAACAGAAAGGTGGTTATTAATCAAGATACGAATCGGTTTGTGGTAGCACTGCCTATGTTGACCAAACAAGTTAAAGTTATGAGATCAGATTCAAACCCTCATTTGGAAGATCGTTATCTTCGCGCAAGAAAGCATGTAGAGGAAGTTAAAGAGTTCTATTACAGCCTTGCTTCCTATTTTATCGTAAACCCCATCCTGGTATTCATCTGGTACTATTTTACACCCTTTACCATTCAATGGTTCTGGTTTCCCATCTTCTTCTGGGGAATGGGACTGGTCTTCGATGCCTATAAACTATTCGTGAACGATGGGGTATTCGGAAGAAATTGGGAAAAACGCAAGATTGAGCAGTTTATGAAGGAAGAAGATGAACAGAACAAATGGAATTAAAGACTTTAAATATGAATATTGAATCGAAATACAGCAGAGCTGCAAAACGAGTGGATAATCTCAGGGGATTTTATTATCACCTGATGGTTTACCTGGTCGTAAACCTGGCCGTCTCCACTTTTAAGGTATTGCGTAATATCAGGGCCGGAGAAACCCTACAGGAAGCTATCTTTGATCTTGGAACGTTCATTCTCTGGATGGCCTGGGGTATCGGCCTTGCCCTGCATGCATTCTCGGTTTTTGGCCTGCCGATGATTCTCGGGAAAGACTGGGAGAACAAGAAGATCCGTGAATTGATGGACAAAGAGAATAAACCCAATGACTAAAGTTTAGACACAATGGCAAAGTTTGAAATAAAACCATATAAAGATCCTGAAGACAGCAGGAGTTATGAGCGTGAGGAAGCCTATTTAAGGGCTAAAAAGAAACTGGACCGTATAGTCGGATTTTACTGGCACCTGGCAGTCTATATCGTAGTGAATATTTTCCTGATATTGCTGATCGGTTTTAACAGGGATGATGGTGATTTCTGGTCCTTCGGAACCTTTACCACGGCCTTTTTCTGGGGAGTAGGTCTGGCCTTTCACTTCCTGTCTGTTTTCGGTCCTGATTTTTTCTTCGGAAAGAAATGGGAGGACCGAAAGATCAGGGAATTCATGGACAGGGACAGGCATGACATGACCAAATACGAGTAAAGTTTATTGATCGTTCCACCTAATAAATTTGGAATAATACATTATGCAGGTAGTAATTATAGAAGATGAGAAGCCTTCTGCAAGGCGGCTGCAAAGGTTGCTGGATGATCTTGGTATTAAGGTGAATACCCTGTTGCATTCGGTTGAGGAATCGGTGGAATGGTTCAGCTCTAACCCGGACCCAGACCTGATATTCCTGGATGTACAGCTAAGTGACGGCCTTTCTTTCGAAATCTTTGAACAGCTGGAGATTCAGTCGGCCATCATTTTCACAACGGCCTATGACGCTTATGCACTCCAGGCTTTCAAGCTTAACAGCATAGATTACCTGCTGAAACCAATTGACAAGAACGAACTTAGCGATGCTGTTGATCAGTTCAGAAAACGATACAAGGAAGGTTCAGCACTTAATTTCAAACTTGATGATCTCAGGAGTTTGTTGGGCCAGCAGGAGCAGCACCAATTCAAACGGCGTTTCTCGGTAAAGGTGGGTCAGCATCTGAAATTGATTCAGATTGAGGACATAGAATGCTTTTACAGTGAGAATAAAGGTACTTACCTCTTCACCAGCGAAGGACGGAATTATCTTCTG
>JBFKFP010000045.1:0-18765 GCA_041618535.1 Flavobacteriaceae bacterium | reverse complement strand
GATATATATCATTGATTAATAATCCAAAATGGCGGATCTTTGAGGAAACATTAATTTCAGGATAATATGTCATTCAAACCGGCTTCAAAAATTCAGGATCTTCAATATTTTGGTGAATTCGGGGGAGTAAACCCCTCGATCTCCGATTCTTCAACCTACACCTTTCTCACGGCCAAATCGATGAGTGACACCTTTGAGGGGCATGCGGAGGGATGTTACCTGTATTCCAGGCATTCGTCTCCCAGTAACCTCTACCTTGGTCAGGCTCTCGCAGCCATGGAAGGGACTGAGGCTGCTTGCGTTACCGCTTCGGGAATGGGTGCCATCACGTCCGTTCTGCTTCAACTCTGCGGAATGAATGACCGTATTTTAAGCAGTCGGACCATTTATGGCGGAACTTATGCTTTCTTGAAAAATTTCGCACCCCGATTTGGAGTCGCTACCGATTTTGTTGATATAACCAACCTGGATTCAGTAAAAAACTCAATCACAGAAAATACCAGGCTTATCTATTGCGAATCCGTCAGCAATCCCCTTCTGGAAGTCGCAGATATCATTTCTCTCGCAAAAATTGCAAGGGAAAAAAATATCAAGTTAGTAGTTGACAATACCTTCTCCCCTCTTTCGATCTCCCCGTTTCAGCTTGGCGCTGATGTGGTTATTCACAGCCTGACAAAATTTATAAATGGTGCAAGCGATACGGTTGCCGGCGCTATATGCAGCAGCAGGGAATTCATCGATCTGCTGAGAGATGTCAATGATGGTGCCTGCATGCTTTTAGGGCCTACCATGGACAGCCTCAGAGCCGCATCGGTTCTGAAGAACATGAGAACCCTTCACATCCGTATGAAACAACATAGCGATAATGCCATGTTCCTGGCCAAGCATTTTGAAAATGACGGTTTGCATGTGGTCTATCCAGGGCTTAAATCGCATCCTTCGCACAAATTGTACGACCTTATGATGAATCCTCAATATGGTTATGGCGGCATGATGACCATAGATGCGGGCAGCATAGAGAAGGCCAACGAACTTATGGAATTGATGCAGGAGCGCAATTTGGGATACCTCGCGGTTAGCCTTGGTTTTTACAAAACACTATTCAGTGCACCCGGAACATCCACATCTTCTGAAATTCCCGAGGAGGAGCAGAAAGAGATGGGTCTGAGCGATGGATTGATACGATTCTCCATAGGACTGGATAATGATATTGAGCGCACCTATTCCAGGATGAGACAATGTATGGTCGAGCTCGATATCCTGAAATCACAAGACGTAATGGTGGTTTAGATCCCTTTAATCCTCTTGATGAACATATTGAAATCCTCCTTGGTAGGGGGTTTACCCTGGAAGGGCACCAGATCCCATCGGTCACCATCCCTGTAAATGCTGAAGCTGAAGACAGATGAATTAGGGTCGTCAGCATTCAATAAAGGATACCGCAGATCATTGTACTGAAATTGACCTCCCTCCTTCTGGAATATATTGTAATAATCCTTGCTGAACCAGCGCAGGGTTTTAATATCCGGATGATCGGCTGGCAGGAGATCATGATTTTTTGGTAGTTGATGCCAGTTGCTGAAACGCTCTTCCTTATCGAATAATGAATAATAGGCCGTGTAATAGTACTCATCGGTCTCCGCAATCCCATACCACAGAATATTGTTCAAAATGGAGGGTTGGGCCTGGTATCGGATGTAAGCTATGCCTTTCTCTTTTAATGTCGATTTAAAAACACTATCGATATAGACCTTGTTGATGATGGTCAGGAACATATAAGAGGAACTGATAACCAGCCCGGCCCGGACAAACGATTTACGCCATTTTGAATTTCTCCTGAACCATACGGCTATGAGCAGGCATAAAAGAAAAGGAACCGTATACACCGGATCTACAACTGAAATGTTGTTGAAAGCCACCCTGTAGTTGGTAAACGGCAGAAATAGCTGGGTACCGTAAGGGGTGAAACTGTCGAGAATGGGATGCGTGAATATAGACAAAAAGAACAACCAGCGCCAATCCTTAAAGGTGGTGGTATTTTTTCTTTTTCCCGTGTTATAAAGCCGGTAAACAAGCCACCCAAATGCCAAGGCACCGATTAATGAAAATAAAATGGAATGCATAAAACCCCTGTGAAAGGCCGTGATGTCGATCTCATTGCTGTAAATCCATCGTCCAACGAAAACATCCATATCGGGGATAGTGCCACCTATGGCGCCGAACAGCATGGCTTTGTTACCTATCTTTTTGCCGAGAGCTGCTTCACCGCAAGCAGCACCGAGTACGATCTGACTGATTGAATCCATTTTCCCGAATGCAATTTAAGCAACTAAATCGATTTGCATGAGTCTGCTCAAAATCGTAAAATTACATCTGCAAACTCATACTACATGCCAGACGAAAAAAATATCACGGAGATCCCTATCGAGGATCAGAACATCATTGAAAACATAGAACTCAACATTTGGGAAGCCCTGATTCCGGTGATCGTATTGATGGCCCTGCTGGCATACAATATTTTTTTTGCAGATGGGGAATTGCTTGGGGAGTACTCCAATCAATTCATCCTTTTGATGGGAGGCGGAGTGGCAGCTATCGTCGGTTTTTTTAACAAAGTTGGAATAAAACGCATGGCGAAAGAGGTTTGGGAGAATTGGAGGAGCGTTTTTATCCCCGTCATGATATTGTTCCTTGTCGGAGCCCTGGCCGGGACCTGGCTGGTAAGCGGGGTGATCCCGGCCATGGTATACTATGGACTGCAGGTGTTGAGTCCGGCCATTTTTCTTCCGGCTTGCCTGGTGATCGCCGCCCTGATATCAATTGCAACCGGGAGTTCATGGACAACTTCTGCAACGGTGGGCATTGCGCTTATCGGGATAGGCACGGATGCACTGGGCATGAGTGGTGGAATAGTAGCAGGAGCGATAATCTCCGGAGCATATTTTGGTGATAAGATGTCTCCGATGAGTGACACCACCAACCTGGCTCCGGCCATGGCAGGGACCGATCTTTTCACTCATATAAGGTATATGACCTTTACAACCGTTCCATCTGTTCTGATAGCACTGGCGGTATTTACCATCATCAGCCTAAATATTGAAACCACGGGATCCTCAGACGTTAGCGGATTTTTAAATACCATTGATCAGACCTTCAATATAAATGGGTGGTTGTTCATCGTGCCGGGTGCAGTCATCGCTCTTATCCTGATGAAGACCAAGCCTCTCAAGGCCCTGGGTGCTGGTGTTTTACTCGCAGCTGCTTTTGCCTTTCTCTTCCAGGGAGATGTATTGAGTAAGCTGGGGACGTCTAATTTTGGCGCAGTGCTTAATTCAATTTTTACAGACACGCAAATCGTTACTGAAAATGAAAAATTAAACGATCTGTTCTCATCCGGAGGGATGAAGGGGATGTTATGGACCATCTTCCTGATTATCTGCGCCATGGTTTTTGGTGGTATCATGGATGCGATCGGTGCCCTGGCCCGGGTAACAAAAGCTCTGCTCTCTGTAGCCTCCTCCCTGTTCGGACTTTTCGCAAGTACGGTTATCAGTTGTCTCGGGCTTAATGCAATAGCCAGCGATCAATATCTGGCCATCGTTATTCCCGGGAAAATGTTTAAAAACGCCTTCGATGAGAAGGGCCTTGCGCCGGAAAATCTGAGCCGGACCCTGGAGGATTCCGGAACTGTGACTTCGGTGCTGATCCCATGGAATACCTGCGGCGCTTATCAGTCCGGAGTACTCGGAGTAAGCGTTGGGGAATATTTTGTCTACGCCATCTTTAACTGGATCAGTCCGTTTACCACTCTGGTTTATGCGGCCTTCAAGATCAAGATAAGGATGATAAAGGATAACCTGGCTAAGGCTTAAAGAATTTACCATATTAAAAGGAAACAAAAAATCCCCTCGAGTACGAGGGGATTTTCCAACCAACCTAATTTAAATCAATTCAAGTGTGCCTTATTCGGAGTAAACTAAAATAAAAGTGGCAACTTTTCTTTGAATTTCTGTTTAACAAATATACGCATTTTTTAAACAATACAAAAATTTTAATTTTTTTTTAACTTTCGTGATTCAGTTCAATAAAATTAAAAAATCACTTTTCTAGTACTGCTCTATTTCATACTTTTATAAAAAGAAATTCAATATTGATATGGCACAAATCACTTTAGGCGGAAATCCCGTCAATACATCGGGAAATTTGCCCGCAGTCGGATCAAAGGCACCGGGTTTTAAATTGACGGCAGAAGATCTGTCCACAAAGACCCTGGCAGATTTTTCAGGTAAGAAGATACTCATGAACATCTTTCCCAGCATCGGCACAGGCGTATGCTCACAGGCAGTCAGAATGTTTAATCAGGAGGCGTCAGAATTAGACAATACCGTTGTCCTTTGCATCTCTCGTGACCTTCCTTTTGCATTATCCGGTTTCTGCGCTTCGGAGGGTATTGAAAACGTCGTTAACCTGTCTGATTTTAAAACACATCAATTCGGAAAGGATTACGGTCTTGAATTGTTAGATGGAAAATTCGAAGGACTGCTTTCAAGGGTTGTCATCGTTCTGGATGAAAACGGCGTGGTTAAATATACCGAACAGGTACCCGAGATAGGTCAGGAACCAAACTATAAGGCCCCGCTTTACGCGCTGCTCGATGAGTAGCTTTGGAAGCTTTCTGACCAAAAGACTGAATAGTATCAGGATTGCCTTCAGGGGTGCTTCCATTCTTTTAAGGAGTGAGGCAAGCCTGAAGGTACAGTTTGCAATTGCCATTGTAATGACCATAGCCGGCTTTTATTTTGATATCAGTCGGACCGAATGGATGATTCAGATCCTAGTAGTCGGAGGAATTATGACGGCAGAGGGCCTGAATACCGCTATCGAAAGATTGTCTGATTTTATTCAGCCGGAATTTAATTCCAGGATCGGCATGATAAAAGATGTTTCTGCAGGGGCCGTTTTTATTATGGCCGTAACAGCTATAATCACAGGTGGAATCATTTATTTGCCAAAGATCTTCTAATATACTAGCAGGCCTTTGATAAACGTTAGTAATTTGTATTTTTGTTCAAATTAAAAGGGATTAATGGCGAAGAAGAGATCGAGGGGGAAATCGAAGAAATCGACTTTATTGAAAAAGCCCTCTCTTACCCTATCCAACCAACAAAAACTGATATTCGGAAGCCTGCTGCTTATTTTGGGCGTCCTGCTGTTTATCGCCTTCTTGTCATACTTTTTTACCGGCCAGGCCGACCAAAGTATTCTTTCAGAATTTTCATCAAGACAGGCCAAGGCTCAAAACTGGTTGAGTAAAGTAGGTGCCTGGATCAGTGACCTTTTTATCTACAAGGGTTTTGGACTGGCATCCTTTATTTTTGCGGGATTGATCTTTATTTCTGGGCTCTATGTTTTGCTGAATATCAAAAAGTCAAGACTTTGGAGACATTGGTTCTGGGGCACCCTTATCGCAATATGGACCTCTGTGCTCCTGGGATTCTTCAGCTCCGAAAATCCTCTTCTGGGCGGAGCGGTAGGTTACGAAATGAATATGGTGCTGCAGGATTATATCGGGAAGATAGGAACATCACTTTTGCTGGTACTCGGATTGATAACATACCTGGCAATCCGGTATAAGATAACGGCAGAACTTATCGGCAGCTGGTTCAAGAATAAGAAGAAGGCCATTCAGGAAGAGTTCACTCCGGGCGAACCCGGTCTAACCGTCGGTATCGATAATGACCTCAGCAACGAGGCTGAATCGTTTAAAGAGGTCCTGGATGTAAATCAAATTGAGGACGAGCCAACAATTTCACATCATTCCGACCTTAAAACTGGATATGCGGCAAATAAAAAAAGTGCCGTATCTGAGGAGGTTGTTGAAGAAGATGTCCAGATGGAAGTGGAAAATATCTTTCAGGAGAAGTCGGAAAGTGACAACCTGGCCGACCGCCTCGTTGAAGACTTTGGCCGGTTCGATCCTAGGCTGGAGCTCAGCAAATACCAGTTCCCTCCCCTTGACCTGTTGAAAAAATACAATACCGAAAGCATTACCATAAACCAGGAGGAGCTGGAGGAAAACAAGAACCGCATTGTTGAGACCCTCAGGAATTACAGCATCGGGATCTCCAGTATTAAAGCCACGATAGGGCCCACCGTCACCTTGTATGAGATCGTCCCGGAGGCGGGAATCCGTATTTCCAAAATCAAAAACCTGGAGGATGATATCGCCCTGTCACTCTCTGCGCTCGGTATCCGGATAATAGCGCCTATCCCTGGAAAAGGAACTATAGGTATTGAAGTGCCAAACAAGAATGCCACTGTCGTCTCCATGCGTTCGGTGATCGCTTCGGAACGTTTCCAGAAGGCTGAAATGAAATTGCCGGTTGCCCTTGGTAAAACCATCAGCAATGAGACCTTCGTGGTCGACCTCGTAAAAATGCCCCACCTCCTGATGGCAGGTGCCACAGGCCAGGGTAAGTCGGTGGGATTGAATGCGGTCCTGACATCACTCCTGTATAAAAAACATCCGGCAGAGGTAAAGTTTGTTCTTGTTGACCCGAAAAAGGTTGAATTAACCCTTTATAACAAGATTGAACGACATTACCTGGCTAAACTGCCCGATTCGGAAGAAGCTATTATCACTGATACCACCAAGGTAGTGCAGACGCTGAATTCGCTCTGCATAGAGATGGATAACCGCTACGAACTCCTTAAAAATGCCATGTGCAGGAATATCGCAGAGTACAATGAAAAATTCAAGGCCAGGAAATTAAATCCGAACGAAGGGCATGAATTCATGCCTTATATAGTATTGGTCGTTGACGAATTTGCCGACCTTATTATGACAGCCGGTAAGGAGATCGAAACACCTATAGCACGACTTGCACAATTAGCCCGTGCCGTCGGCATACACCTGATCATCGCAACCCAGAGGCCATCGGTGAATGTAATTACAGGTATCATTAAAGCAAACTTCCCTGCAAGGATAGCATTCAGGGTTACTTCCAAAATCGATTCACGTACAATTCTTGACGGTTCAGGGGCCGATCAGTTAATTGGACGCGGCGATATGCTGTACACACAGGGGAATGATGTGATCCGATTACAATGTGCATTCGTCGATACGCCAGAAGTGGAAGTGATCACCGACTTTATCGGTTCTCAAAAAGCATATGCCAGTGCACACATCCTGCCTGAATACGTGGGTGATGAAAGTGGCACAGGTCTTGATATAGATATCGAGGACAGGGATGCCTTGTTCAGGGATGCCGCAGAGGTAATAGTTACAGCCCAGCAAGGTTCAGCCTCGTTGTTGCAGCGAAAACTTAAACTGGGATATAACAGGGCAGGAAGGCTGATAGACCAGCTTGAAGCTGCCGGAATAGTCGGACCATTTGAAGGCAGCAAGGCCCGGCAGGTATTGATTCCTGATCTGGCTGCCCTTAACCAATTATTAGAAGAGGAACGCCTCGGATAAAAAAAGAAATAAAATGAGAACTTTTTTGACCATATTGCTGAGTATAGGATTTATTGCGACCACCAGCGCCCAAAATACCTCTGAAGAGGCGAAAACCCTCATGAATGAAGTTTCCGCCAAAGTGAAGAGCTATGATAACATCTCCATCGATTTCCGTTATGTCCTCGATAATTCAGAGGAGAATATAAGGCAGGAAACCCGTGGCGATGTAGTGATGGAAGGCGATAAATATGTCCTTAACATCCTGGGGATTACCCGTATTTATGACGGGAAAACCCTTTACACAATCAGCCCTGAAGATGAAGAGGTGACCATTTCTTCAAATAATACAGAAGAAGAGAACACCATCACCCCGAGTATGATGTTGTCCTTCTATGAATCAGGTTACACCTATGGGATGGATATTTTGCAGAATGTTCAGGGAAGAAAGATTCAATATGTCAAATTAATCCCGATAGATTCCAATTCGGAAATAAAACATGTGCTTTTGGGTATCGATATCAATACCAAGCATATATATAATCTCATAGAAATAGGAAGCAATAACACCAGAACCACGCTCACTGTTAATTCTTTTAAAACGAATGAGCCGCTGTCAAAAACCTTGTTTACATTTGATGAATCCAAATACAGCGATTATTTCATAAATCGAATCGACTAATGGCGGGTGAAGATTCTCGATAGATACATACTGACCTCCTTTCTCAAGACTTTTTTCAGCGTGTTTGTCATACTCATGCTGATTTTTGTTTTGCAGAGTATCTGGCTTTATATAGCGGAGTTGGCCGGAAAAGACCTCGAGATTGACGTGGTCTTCAAGTTCTTGCTCTATGTATCGCCAAGGTTGGTGGTGCTGGTCCTGCCACTTACCGTTTTACTTGCCTCAATCATGGTCTTCGGGAGTTTTGCCGAGAATTATGAGTTTGCGGCCATGAAATCGACCGGCATTTCCCTGCAGCGCGCCATGCGCAGCCTGGCAATCTTCATCAGCCTGCTCGCCATTACCACTTATTTTTTCGCCAATAATGTGATGCCCTGGGCGGAATTCAACTTCTTTAACCTGAGGCGGAACCTGGCTAAGGTAAAACCTGCGATGGTTATAGCGGAGGGACAATTTACCCAAATAGGCGATATCAATATCAAGGTTGAGGATAAGAGCGGAGACAGGGGCCAATATCTCACAGATGTTGTTATCCACCAAAAGAAACCCAGGCGGCTCGGCAATTTCACTGTCATCAAGGCAAATACCGGGGAATTGGCCAATGCCGAAGATGAGGACGTTCTGCAACTGGTGCTTTTTGACGGGAACTACTATGACGCCCTTCAACCAAACGAACTTGCTGAACGGCGAAAAAAACCTCATGTAAAGAGTTCATTTGAGAAGTATATTCTGAATGTGGACCTTTCCAAGCTCAACGACGTTGATCTTGACGACCGCCAGACCAGCACGCGCTATAATATGTTGACCGCAGAGGAGCTAAGCTTTACTATAGACACTTTGAAGGTGGATAGAAAGAACGATATGGAGGAACTGGCCGTGAATATGTTCAACAGGAGTACCGCGCCCAGCCTGGAAAAGAATATAGAACCGAGAAAACCGGAAAAGGAATTTGAAGGGGAGTCGATCTTCGAACTCTTCGATCAGAGAAAGAATGTCCAGATCATTGATGCCGCACTTAATACGGTTAATAGTACCAATGCCATTCTCTCCTCAAAGAAAAAGACCTTTTTCGCCAAGGAGAAGAATGTGAACAAGCATATCATCTCCTATTATGAAAAATTCGCCCTGGGAATTTCATGCATCATTCTGTTTTTTGTAGGTGCCCCTCTGGGCGCTTTGATTCGCAAGGGAGGTTTCGGCCTGCCTATTGTTATCGCCATCATTCTATTCCTCACCTATCATTTTATCGGTATTTTCTCGAAGAACAGTGCAGAGGACAGCAGTATGAGCCCGGTTCTCGCAACCTGGATGTCCACCCTCATAATGCTCCCATTGAGTATCTACCTGACGAACAGGGCTACCAAAGACCGGACCTTGATCAACCTTGATGGCGTCCTGGTTCCTTTGAAGCGATTGCTGAAAATCACAGCAGACGAGAAGGATATGGACCAAACACTGCTGGACCCTTCCAGTCCGCAGTATGCTAACCTGGTCAGTTATTCGGATGAAAAGCTAATCGATCTGATCAAGAATTACAGGCAGTATGAAATGCCGGTTTCTTTTCGAAATACGAGCCTGGCCATAATGAGAGATAGAGGGGTAAGTGAGGATGAACTCAGGTTTGGTGGTAATCTTTTCAATGAAAATTATGAAACTGCACTCAGGTATAAGAAACAATTCGACGACAACTCCCGTATCGCATTACTCCTTTACTGGGTTTATATCACCCTCGGAATTGGAGGGGCGGTTTTAAATAACAATGGATACCCGGTTCTGGGGAAGATTCTACTGGGGATAGGTGTGCTTGGTGTCATCCTGTTTCTTACCGCGCTCTTTAAAGCCTTCAGTCAGCAAGCAAATTTCTACAAGATCCTGGGGGCAAACCGTAATTCCAACATCGTATTTGCCGTTTTACTGGGGATTCCCCTTTATTTTATATATCACACTATTTTTAAGAGAAGATTGAAGGACGATCTGCGTCAGATCAGATAGTATCTAAAATTGTATCTTTGCGCGTGGAATTTTTGAAAAGATGAAAGAAACGAATACTGTGACCAATTCTTCAAAGATCGAACTCAATGCCATAGAGGAAGCGATTCAGGATATCCGAAAAGGCAAAGTGGTGATTGTTGTGGATGATGAAAATCGGGAGAACGAAGGCGATTTCATCGCAGCTGCTGAAATGGTCACCCCGGAAATGATCAATTTTATGGCCCAGCATGGGCGTGGACTTATCTGTGCTCCTCTTACAGAAGAAAGATGTGAAGATCTGGACCTGACCATGATGGTTAAGAACAATACAGTCCTGCATCATACTCAATTCACCGTTTCCGTTGATCTTATAGGCCATGGCTGCACTACAGGCATTTCTGTTTATGACCGGGCAAAAACGATTAAAGCTCTTGTTGATCCGGACACCAAACCCCAGGACCTTGGACGGCCCGGCCATATCTTTCCGTTGAAGGCAATGAATGGCGGAGTTCTGAGAAGAACAGGGCATACTGAAGCTGCCGTTGACCTGGCAAGGCTTGCTGGTATGGAACCAGCCGGAATTCTTGTTGAGATCCTGAACGAAGATGGTACCATGGCCAGATTGCCTCAATTAACCAAGGTAGCAAGGAAATTCGACCTGAAGATCATTTCCATAGAGGATCTGGTAGCTTACAGGATGGAACATGACTCCCTTATCGAGAAACGCGAAGATTTCCAGATAGAAACCCGCTTTGGCCCATACAGGCTGAGAGCCTATGAGCAAACCACGAACGGCCAGGTTCATATCGCCCTGACCAAGGGTGACTGGATGCACGATGAACCCGTGCTTACCAGGGTAAATGCAACCCTGGTTAATAATGATATACTCGGAACATTAACTAACAATGCTGAAAAAAAGCTGGATGATATGTTCCAGGTGGTTAACGAGGCCGGAAAAGGTGCCATTATCTTTATCAACCAACAAGCCCAGGCCATGAACCTTTTAAACCGCATGGATCAACTGAAGGCTGATCAGGTTCCTGGCAAAGTGATAAAAGCACCACGGATTGAAATGGATGCCAGGGATTTCGGGATAGGCGCCCAAATACTGCATGACCTGAACATTCATAAGCTCAGGCTTATTTCAAATAGCGAACGGACTAAACGTGTGGGAATGATAGGTTATGGACTTGAAATAGTGGAATACGTCAAGTACTAGCTCAAAACTTCATTTAAAACTTTTACCATCTTTTCAGAGCGATCCTGAAGCTCCTTATCTGTCCATGAAAGCTTGATAAGACAGGAGATGTTGCGTCCTATAAATTCATCAGACCGGGGATATGATTTACCTTTGAGATTTTCTAACCCGGCCTTAAGCCGGTCAGAAAGCGGGTATAGGGAATCCTGCTCAATTACATGCTCCCATTTTCTACTGTAATGCCAGTTGTTATCGAACCAATAAAAACAGCCATCAATTCCCGCCTCTTTTAAGGCAGTTGCGGCTTTAAGGGTCGTTTCCCTGTCGGGAAGGAAGAAATTCAGGAATGCATAGCTCTCTTCACCACCTTCAGGAACCCTTCTGAAATCGATACCGGGAATGTCCCTGATAGCATTTCGTAAATATGAATAATTTCTTTTTTGAATAGAAAGGAATTCATCCATTCTCCTCAATTGGGCAAGGCCTACAGCAGCATTTAGTTCTGAGATCCTGAAATTATATCCCAGGAAAGGGTGGCCCTCTGCCCCCCTGTCGTTCCCGATATGGTCATGGCCATGATCTGAAAAATGGTCGGCCCGTCTGTAAAATTCGTCCTGATTTGTAACAACGGCACCACCCTCCCCACAGGTGATGGTCTTCACGTAATCGAATGAAAAACAACCAAGATCACCAATTGTACCAAGAGCCTTTTGATTATAGGTCCCTCCTATGGCCTGACAGGCATCTTCAATTAGGAACAAACCATTTTTTTTGCAGATCGCCTTCAGTGCATCGAGGTCGGCCATACTGCCGCACATATGCACTGGCATAACGGCCTTTGTTTTCTTCGTCAGTGCCTTCTCGACGGCTGCGGGATCTAACGTAAGTGTATCGTCAACATCAACCAGAACCGGGGTTGCCCCGGTCATCATGATAGCTTCAAAACTCGCAACAAAAGTAAAGGTCGGCATTATGACCTCATCTCCGTCTCCAACTCCGGCACATGCCAACGCAACAGTAACTGCTGCCGTACCCGAAGAGACCAACTGGGTATGTTTTACTCCTAACCTTTCAGAAAATTCCCTTTCAAGCTCCCTGGCCTTCCAATGACCATTTCGCATGCCGTCAAAACCATATCGCATGAGGACCCCGGAATCAAGGACGTCATTGACCTGCTCTCTTTCCAACTCTCCAAATAATTCAAATCCTGGCATATGATAGTGGTTAGTTGTTAGTTGTTAGTTGTTAGTTGTTAGTTGTTAGTTGTTAGTTGTTAAATTAATCTATTCTAGGTACTGGGTACTAGGTACCAGTTAAAACTACAATTCAAGGACGCTTTCAGCAACAGATTTCCTGACTTTTTTAAGTGTAGCCTGAAGATCGTCCTTCGCCCTGTATCCAACTGGCATGGCCAGTACAGATTTCAATCCTCTGGCCGGTAAATCAAGAAGTTGGTCATAGGCCTGGGGGTCAAATCCTTCCATCGGACATGAATCGATTTTCTCCAAAGCACAAACCGTCAACAAATTACCCATGGCCAGGTAAGCTTGCTTGCTGGCCCAAATCTCCAATTCATCCGAAGTACGATTTCCGATATCATTTTTAAGGTAATCCTCAAAGGGCTTTAGTATTTCATCAGGGGTATTTCTGATATCACGGACACGATCAAAATATTTTCTCACATAATCGGCATCAATTCCCTTTTCGATACAAAAAATCAACAGGTCTGATGCCTGCGCAACCTGCTGCTGGTTCATGGAATGCTCCACCAGTTTGGATTGCAGCTCTTTATCACGGATAACAACAAGCCTAAGTGGTTGCAGACCATAAGAAGTAGCCGTCAGGTTAAAAGCCTTTTTCAAAAGCTTGATCTTCTTTTCTGGCAAAAGCTTCTTTTCGTCAAATTTCTTGGTGGCATATCGCCATTTAAGTGATTTTATAATACTCATAGCAGGAATATTTCGATACTGCAAATTTACGAAGCATGCCAATGCTGGCCGTTAATGCAAGCATAAATAATATCGATAATCTTATAGATCAAAGAACCACAATTTGATGGCGAAAGCAATAACCATTATAAACAGGAATATTCGAATAAAACCATCACCTTTCTTTACAGACAGCCTGCTGGATAACCAGGCTCCTACCCCGTTGCCGAAGGCAAGAAAAATGCCGTGCAGCCAGCTAACCTTGTCGTTTAAGATAAAAACCATAAAGGCAGCAAGGGTATAGATAAAGGCGATCATGACCTTTGTTGCATTAGCTTTTACCAGGGTCATCCTGTTAATATAGACCAGGGTTAAGATCAACAGGAATCCTATACCGGCATTTATAAAACCGCCATAAATACCTAAAAAGAAAAAAGCGATTATGGACAGCCACAGATGTTTGCCAGTAGTCCGTTCAATCCAGCTCTCCGCTTTGATCTTTGGTTTAAAGACAATTAGAATTACTACCGCGATCATAACAATTGCCAGGATCTTGTTAAAAAGGTCTCCCCTGATATCAACGGCAATCTTAGCCCCGATGATAGACCCAAATACCGCTGCGATTCCGCAGTAGAGGCTAAAGGGAAAAGTGCTTATTCCTTTAGAGCGGAAACCAACAACTGCGGTTGATGTCTGGAAGAGAATTCCGAGACGATTAGTCCCGTTGGCCACAGCAGGCGGAAGTCCTAAAAAGATCAAAACCGGCAATGTGATGAGTGATCCGCCTCCTGCGATAACGTTTATAAATCCAGCAGCAAAACCCGCTGCAAGCAGGAGCAATAAATTCGGATCGAAATCGGTAATTACGGCAGATATCATCTGTTGCAAAAATAGAAAATAGCAGGAAGTAAATCGTTTTTGATTTGCTTTCAATTATTTTGTTTAAAAATAAAAAGCAAACTATATTTGCAGCCACTTCAGGAGGAATGGCAGAGTGGTCGAATGCGGCGGTCTTGAAAACCGTTGTACCGAGAGGTACCGGGGGTTCGAATCCCTCTTCCTCCGCAACATCAAAACCAGAGCAGATGCTCTGGTTTTTTTATTTCCAAGACACGTCAAGAACTTGCCGTTGTAAGCGGATTGAGAATAAAAAATCTAAGTTTGAAAAATGGAAGGCCACGAAGTTTAACTGAGTGATTTTATGATTTTAAGACTTTAACATTTGTAAAATTTCTAATATGGAAATTGAAATTAAACCTTTCCTCATCCACGAAAATATCCTGCTTAATGCGGATTTATTATCTCAAAAACATCAGATTTTTTTGAGTCTGTTTATGGGAATCAAAAAAAGAGGAACTTAGCAGACACTAAGCTGATTTGCCTGTCTGAAAAATTCTGACTAATTTAATACTGCAAAACTCCCTGAGACTCGTCCCGAGTTAAACCAGAATTTCCTGTTCTGTTTGGAATTTTATAATCCTCATAAACCAATAAGACATGAAATCAATTTTCTCGCTCTGCACGTTTTGCCTCATTTTCTCCTTCTCCTTTTCTCAAACTACATCTATTCCTGATTCTAATTTTGAAACCGAACTGGTCAACCAGGGAATAGATACCGATGGCCTGGTTAACGGACAGGTAGCAACCGCTGATATAAGCGGTGTTACCATTCTTAATGTGGCTTCATCCGGAATTAGTGATCTTACAGGGATTGAAGATTTTTCCTCAATCGAAACCCTTAACTGTTCCCAAAATAGCCTGACATCCCTTGATCTTTCCAGCAATACCACCCTTACAAGGTTGTTCTGTTATTTCAACTCATTAAGCTCATTAACGCTTCCGAATACAAATACGGTTACAGACATAGAAGTTTACAACAATCAGCTAACCAGTTTGGACCTCTCCCCCTACACCAACCTTGAACGTTTGAGATGCTACAATAATCAGCTCACTGTTCTGGATCTCACCAACAATCCATCTCTTGATTTCGTCTTCTGTCAGAATAACAATCTCACGAGTATAGACGTTTCAAGCTGCCCAAGCCTCACAACTTTAGACTGTTATAACAACGACTTGACTAGCCTGAATGTTTCAAATAATACAGCCCTTACAAGATTGTGGTGCCATCAGAACAATTTAAGCTCTCTTGATGTAAGTGCTAACCCCGCCCTTTCGAGTTTCTATTGTTACCTAAACAACATCGGCACTCTCGATACATCCAACAACACTCTTTTAACGAGGCTGTGGTGTTTTTCAAATGGTATGACGAGCCTGATATTACCAACCTCGTCTACGCTAAACAGCTTAAGATGCTATAGTAACGCGTTGACAAGTTTGGATCCAAGTGGTTTGACGGGACTGGATTATCTCGATTGTGGAATTAACAATATAACATCTCTCGATGTGAGCAATCTCCCCCTTCTGGAGCAGGTCTATTGTAACGACAATAATCTCACGAGCCTTAATCTTGCCAACGGTGCAAATTCAGGCTTAAATTTCATGTGGGCTCAGGATAATCCGGCTTTAAGCTGCATACAGGTAGATGTGGTTCCTCCAGTAAACGAGAGCAACTGGCTTAAGGATGCCGGGGCTTCTTACAATACCAATTGTGCCCTGGGAATTGAAGACTTTACAGGTCGGGAGATCAGAATTTTCCCTAACCCGGTTTCGGAGGAACTAAACATTAATTCCCCTGAACAGGGTAGTTTAAAATTGTATACCTTAGGGGGTCAGCTTGTATTGGAAGATATCCTGAATTCAGGATTGAATCTTATGGATATCAGCAGCCTGAAAACAGGAGTCTATTTTGCAAAAGTCTCTTCAGGATCGAATGAACATATTCAAAAACTAATCAAACTCTAAACAACTCTGGAACACTGTTATCAAATAAAAGGCCTCTTTCACGCAATTTGGAGGCCTTTGTTCATCGCAATGGTCATTTCTGCGGTACTATCCGGCTGCGAGAAGAAGAAGAAATTATATCAACCTGAAACAACTAATGCGTATTCAGAGTTGGAATCCCTGTTCCAGGCCTGGCGGGAATTTGAAACCCCTCCACTTTTTGAGGGCGCACCCGATTACAGGGCCGTAACCTTCGAAAAACGCCGACCTGTATTCGATTCTATTCAGCAAAGGCTTTTGTCCATCGATACATCCGGTTGGACCATTGCCCAAAAGGTAGACTGGCGCATTGTATGGGCCGAGATGAATGGCTACGACTTTAATGACCGCATACTAAAGCCCTGGCAGCGGGATCCGGCATATTACAAATCACTGTGGACCTACAGGAGTGATGTTCCGGCCCATGAGGGGCCTACCCATCATGCCACTACGGAGATCTGGACCTATGAATTCCCATTGATCCCTTCGGAACGTGACAGGCTTATTTCCGACCTGAAGGTAATCCCTCCTCTTAATGAACAGGCTAAGCAAAATCTTACCGGCAATGCCAAGGACCTGTTTACCGCAGGGATTCGTGATATCAAATGGCAGGCCATGGGCTTGCGCCGGATCACCGAACAGCAAGGGGTGAAAGAAGATGAGGAGCTGATGAACACTATTTTAGCGGCTGCAGAATCCACCGAAGAGCTGGTCAGCTGGCTGGAGAAGGAGGCTGAGACCAAGACCGGTCCATCAGGTATCGGCGAGGATAATTACAGCTGGTATTTGCAGAATGTACACCTGGTCCCGCTAACCTGGGAGGACGAGGTCATGATCCTTAAACGGGAACTGGCGCGCGCCTGGAGTTCGTTGAAGCTGGAGGAACACCGGAATCGCGATCTTCCTGAATTATCAGCCGCCGATTCACCCCAGGCCTATGATGTACTGGCCGAGTTATCTGCCCAAAGCCTGATGCATTTCCTGGAGAATGATGAGATTGTTACAGTAAAGGACTATTTTGAACCGGCACTCCGTGAACACCTGGGCAGCTTTGTACCGGAGGACATGCGGAATTTCTTCTGGATCACCGCCCATTTCGATCCCCGGCCCTTGTACTCACATTTCTACCACTGGTTCGAACTGGCACGAATGGACACAGAGCCACATGAGAGCCTGATAAGGCGCGGCCCGCTGCTCTATAATATATTTGATTCCAGGAATGAGGGTACAGCCACTGCTGTTGAGGAAATGTTCATGCAGGCCGGACTTTATGACGACAATCCCCGGGTACGTGAGATCGTATATATCATGATAGCCCAGCGTGCCGCACGCGGACTGGGTTCGCTGTATGCGCATGCGAATGAGATGACCATGGAGGAAGCCGGCGGCATACATTCAGAATATACCCCCAGGGGCTGGATGAAGACCGAAAAGGAACTGCTACTCTTTGAACAGCATCTCTACCTGCGACAGCCGGGTTACGGCACCAGTTATATCACAGGGAAGTACCTACTGGAAAACGCCTTGGCCGACTATGCTTTGATGAAAGAAACCGAAGGTTCTGAATTCCGTTTAAAAGCCTTCTTCGACCAATTAAACAGCATGGGCAATATCCCGATCAGCCTGGGCCATTGGGAGATGACAGGCAGGGATCAGTTTTAGTTGTTATCGCCTGTTTTTGAGCTTACTGAGGATTTGTTATTATTCCCTGAAGCAAAGTTTTTTCAGGCTTCGCGTGTTTTTATTTCGTACCTTCAGAACATTCAACCAAAAAAATCTTTCACATTATGAGAAGATCATTGTTATTAATTGCCTCAATGATTTTGACCTTTAGCGCCTTTTCACAGGTCGCATACCTTCAGTACAGATACGTTCCCGCCGAGGAAGATGCCAAGTTCGTTGAACGCGAGACCAAGTATTGGTCTAAAGTAGCACAGGCCGCCTGTGACCAGGGGAACCTGGCCGGATGGTCGCTCTGGCGTAAAGTGGGAATCAACGAGACCGATGGGCCAAATTATATTTTCGTCAACAGCTACGAAAGTTTCGAGAAAATGGATCCCTCAAAGGTCTGGACCAATGAGAACATCAAGAAGATGGGTGCTGATCCGGCCGAGGTGGAGACCAACTCTTTTACAAAGGTAACCTTCGATTACTACATGCAGCTTGAAGAGGCCATAGGTGGCAACTACCAGTACGCTGTGGTGAATTATGCAAAACCCACAAACAGAATGGCTTTCATCGAGGAAAACAGAACCCTATGGAAACCATTGCATGAGCAAAGCATCAAGAATGGCACCAATGGTATGACCTCCTGGGGACTGATGTCTGTGGTTTCACCAATGGGTAACCTGGGGCGTTTTACATGCCTGACCTGGGACGGCTTTAATTCACTGGCAGACGCCATGAAATACCTGGCCTATTCGAGCCCTAATCCGGATGCCACAGGACCCTGGGCCGAGGTGATGGAAAAGACCAAGATGGATGAGATCATGCCTGATGGCTTCCAGTACCGCATCATTTACGAACGCGTGATGAGCGTAGGGCCCAGCCAGGAATAAGAAAAATTTCGGTGTAAAAAAGCCCACTCCGTCGAGTGGGCTTTTCATTCCTCATAAGAATGCAAGTATCAGATCAATCCATGATACCTCCT
>JBFKFP010000044.1:0-19329 GCA_041618535.1 Flavobacteriaceae bacterium | reverse complement strand
GATGGCGAGCTGATGACAAGCCTTGGTGACAGTATCAAAAACTTTGAAGGTGCGGCAAAGAGCCTGAGTCCTACTGTAGATTCTATTGCAGCTACCAGGAAATATGGTGAAGAGCTTTCATTGGCTGCAGCTCAGATGGAGTCCTTGAACAGTCTTTACAAAGTTCAGCTGGAAAGCGTGAACAGACAAGCATCTATTAACGAGGAAGCTATCGAGAACGCTGCCAAGTTGAAAGAGCAAATGCAATCTTTGGCCTCAAACCTATCTTCACTTAATGGTGTTTATGGTGGTATGCTTTCGGCCATGAATAGAAGCTAATTAAGGTTTTACATTCAATCCATTTAAACTAACGAAAACTTAATTAGACATGGCACAAGGAAAATTATCTCCGCGGCAGAAAATGATAAACCTGATGTATTTGATATTCATCGCAATGCTTGCGTTGAATATGTCAAAAGAGGTGCTTTCTGCTTTCGGATTGATGAATGCTAAACTTACTGAATCGAATGAGGCAGCCGCCGAGCGGAATGCTGATTTCATGCAAGGTTTAGCTGAAAAGGTTGAAGAACAACCGGCTAAATACCGGCCGTTGAAGGCTCAGGCTGACAATATTTCTCAGCTTGCAACCGACTTCAACAACTATTTGACAGAACTTAAAGGCAATATGACTGCCACGGTTGATAATCCTGAGGATTATGAAATTATGGACAAGTCAAATTTCCTTGATGAATTATTTTTCATCGGTGATAAATTAAAGCCGGAAGGACAAGAGTTTCTTGATGAAATTGCAAAGTTCCGTGACGGTGTTGCAGACGTATTAAAAGACAACCCAGATCTACAAGATATCGTAAGAGATGTTCAAAAAAAGTTTGCTACCGATGATGTAACCAACAGAGACGGAAATGTTCTTTCATGGTTGGATTATCATTACAAGGGATTCCCGCTTGTGGCTTCCCTGACTAAAATGACACAGCTTCAGGCTGATATCAAGACTACCGAATCTGAGGTGCTGTCTTCGATGTTAGCAGGAAAACTGAAAGTGGAAGCTTCATTAACAAATTTCGATGCTATCGTTGTTCCGGATAAGACCGCTTTCTTTAATGGTGAAAACTTTAAAGGAAGAATTATCCTCGGTAAGAATGATAAAACCTTACGCGCCGACAAAGTGATCATTAATGGTCAGGAACTTCCTGAAGAAGCGATGCAGGCTGGTCAGACCTTACTTGATTTCCCTGCAGGAGCCGTAGGTGAACGTGAAATTGTGGGTGAATTTCAATTTGTTGAAGGTGATTCAACTATTGTAATTCCCGTGAAGAGCACTTATGCTGTTGTACCAAAGCCGAATTCAGCTACCATTTCAGCAGATAAGATGAATGTGGTTTACCGAGGGGTTGAGAACCCCATGACGATCTCCTTTGCTGGAGTTTCTGATAATAATGTTTCAGCAAGTGCTCCAGGTTTGAGAAAAGTTGGTGGTGTTGGAAAATATTTGATGAATGTTACCACAGTAAAGGGCCGGGAGGTTACCATCAATGTTAATGGAACATTGCCGGATGGATCGCGGGTAGCAGATGCTGCCAAGTTCAGGATCAAGGATATTCCTAAACCAACCGGTACGGTTCGTGGAGAGGACGGTGCTATTAAAATGCAGCGAAACAGTTTGGAGATCTCAACCATAGGAGCGAAATTGGATGATTTTGATTTCGATCTTAAGTTGAATGTATCGGGCTTTAAATTTAAAGTACCTGGTCAGCCAACTATTGACGTGAGTGGAAGTAAACTGAATAGCCGAGCTAAGGCCGCCTTGCGTAAAGCAAAGCGTGGTGAACCCGTACAGGTCTTTGATATTCAGGCTCAGATTGCCGGAAACTCAAGCTATAGGTTGAAAAAGGTATCTCCTGTAATTATAGAACTTACAAATTAATCTACGATAGTTATCTAACTGTCCCAACTCGTAAAGTTAAAGGAAGATGAAATTGAAACAATTAATAATAATCGGTGTCTGCGCCCTGATGGTCAATACCGCTTTTGGTCAGGCTAATATATTGAATGCCAAAAGCCCGGATGAGATCGGTGAAAAAACATTAGCGCAGCAACTATTGGATAACGATAAGCCTTTAGAATATGGCTATGTCGATGACAGGGATATCCTATATTCCAGGATGACCTGGGAGAAGATCGTTCTTGATGAGCGTGTTAATTTTCCCATGTATTATCCTATCGACACCAATAATATTGGCAAGAACAGGCGTTCTTTATTCGATGTCTTAATGGCTTCTGTTAAGAGTGGAGATATTCCGGATATTTATGACGATTCCTACTTTACGGCCAAAAGGACATTGAAAGATATCGAAGCGGCTTTGACAAGAGTCGATACAACCGAACTCGGTATCGAGCAATTGAATGCCGGAGAACAGCTTTCAGCTGAATATATCAACAGGCGGGATATTACTGCCGCTGATGTTGTAGAGTATCACATCAAGGGACTATGGTATTTCGACAAACGCCATGGTGAATTGAAGTACCGTTTATTGGGACTTGCCCCGGTGGCGCCAGACGTTAATTTTATCGATTCTGATGAACCTGATTTAGTGCCATTATTCTGGGTGTTCTTTCCGGATGCAAGAAAAGTGCTGCATGAAGCTAAAGCCTTCAACAATGAAAACAGCGCTGTCCCGATTTCCTTTGATCATTTGCTGAATTCCAGGCGATTCAATGGTTATATCTTCAGGGAGGAGAATGTACAAGGTGACAGAACGATCACGGAGTATATCTCTGATAATGCCCTGATGCAATTGCTTGAGTCGAATCGAGTCAAAGAGAAAATTAGAGATTTTGAACAAGATATGTGGAGTTATTGATCCTATATCATAACTAACAAGCCCTGCTGAGAAGCAGGGCTTTTTTTATGGTATTCTGTTCCGAAATATTATCTTCGTCCAGATGCGAACCGATTATATCATAGTTGGCTGTGGGCTCGCAGGCCTGGCCTTCGCTCAAACTCTCCGGCTAAACGGAAGATCTTTCGTAGTGGTGGATTCAAGTGAAGCAAAAGCCTCTCTTGTGGCGGGAGGCCTGTACAACCCCGTGATGCTGAAACGTTTCACCATGGCCTGGAAGGCAGATGAACAAATAGACCTGGCTTTGCCGTTTTACAGGAGACTGGAAAAGGAATTAAAAATCAAATTTGATCATATTCTTCCTGTTAAAAGACTTATTCATTCTGCAGAAGAACAGAACAACTGGTTCGCGGCCCTTGATAAACCCAAAGTGGGATCATTTTTGTCTTCCCAGCTCACTACTCCCGATTCGGAAAATTTTAAAAGCCCTTTCGGACTGGGTGAGGTTCTCGACTCAGGCAGGATAGATACCAAATCACTGATCACCGGCTTTACAGCACTACTGGAGAAAAACGGTCAGCTTATCGACGAGCATTTCGATTATAATGTGCTCGAGCTCAATCCGGACTCTGTATCCTACAAAAACCTGGTTGCTAAACGGCTTGTCTTTTGCGAGGGATCGGGCTTATTGAATAATCCCTTCCTCAAATACCTGCCGCTGCGAGGTAATAAAGGCGAGTTACTCAGAATCAAGGCCCCCGATCTTAAACTTGAATTTATCCTGAAATCGAGCATGTTCTTCATTCCTCTGGGCAATGATGAATATCTTGTTGGAGCCACTTACAACAGGCAATTCAACTCAGAAAAGCCTTCAAAAACGGCCAGGGAAGAGATTGAAAAACATATAAGAAAAATCATTGGCCTTAATTATGATATCCTTGAGCAGACCTCAGGAATAAGGCCAACTGTTAAGGACAGGAGACCATTGGTCGGGATTCATCCTGAATTTTCAAGTATTGCCGTTCTTAACGGGCTGGGAAGCCGGGGAGTGCTTATCGCTCCCTACCTGGCTCATATTCTGTACGACCATTTGGAGAATAACACAACCCTCCCAGATGAAATCGATATAGCAAGGTTTTCTCAGGACTTGGATTTTACTGAGGAATGATCATACTTCATAAAGAAATTGATCCAGATATTCCTTGATAATCTCAAGATGATGGGTAAACAGATCACAAGTGTTATTATAATTGAACCAAAAGCTATATTCCTGCCGGAATCAAAAACACCATAACTAAAAGTGAATGCTATGAATGCGAAAACAATCCCAACAGCATAGCTAACATACATGGATCCGTAAAAAAAGGAAGGCTCGATCTTATATTTCGTATTACAATGCGAACAGCGCTCATGCATTTTCAGGGTTTCGCTGTAAACAAATGGATTTTTATTGACGTACATTCTTTCCAGGTGACATCTAGGACATGTGCCTGTAAAAATGCTGTAGAGTTTGTTTCCTTTCCCGAACATGCCGAATTAATACTATTTTTGTGATCACCGAACGCAAAAATAAAAGATTTCAATGTTCCAAACGGTAACTTTCCTTACAAATGCTCAACGTTCATAAATTAAGTATTTCTTTCCAGGGTGAGAACCTTTTCGAAGATGTGAGTTTCCGACTGAAAGGAGGAGATAAGGTTGGACTGGTTGGAAAGAATGGAGCAGGTAAATCAACCCTGTTAAAGATTATTTCTGGTGACCTCGAACATGAAGTCGGGCAGATAGCCAAAGAGAAGGAGTTAAAGATCGGGCTGCTGAAACAAGATTTCGATTTTGCTCATGGAAAGACGATTTTGGAGGAAACCTACAAAGCCTTTGAGGATCTTCGGTTTATGGAATCGGAACTGGAACGTCTCGGGAATGAACTCGGATCCAGGTCCGATTATGAGTCTGATGCCTATCACGATATAATGGTGGCAATGAATGATGTTCAGCACCGTTATGAAATGCTCGGGGGTTATTCATATCAGGGGGATGCAGAAAAGGTTCTTATCGGCCTGGGCTTTGGCAGAGATCGTTTTGATGAGCCTGTTGACAATCTCTCCGGAGGATGGCGCATGCGGATAGAGCTGGCGAAGTTGCTTCTTCAAAATAATGATATTCTTTTATTGGATGAGCCTACCAACCACCTGGATATTGAATCCATAATATGGCTGGAAGACTTTTTGAAGGCATTCAGCGGGGCGGTGGTCATCGTTTCCCACGATAAGATGTTCCTAGATAGGGTGACCAACAGGACTATCGAGATCGTAAGAGGACGAATTTATGATTATCCTAAGCCCTACAGTGAATATCTCGATCTGAGGAAGGAGATCAGGGATCAGCAAATGGCAGCACAGAAAAATCAGCAGAAGCAGATTGAGCAAACCGAGAAGTTAATCGAAAAGTTCCGGGCAAAGGCAACAAAGGCCTCTATGGCACAATCGCTGATAAAGAAACTTGATAAGATAGATCGAATTGAAATAGATGAGGAGGACACCCGTTTGATGAAAGTCTCTTTCCCGGTCTCCCAGGATCCGGGCAAAGTGGTTTTGGAGTTAGAGGATGTCTCTAAAAGTTATGGGGATCTGCAGGTGCTTCGTAATGTAAATATGATGGTAGAGCGCGGTTCGAAGATAGCTTTTGTAGGACAGAATGGCCAGGGTAAAACTACCCTTGCGAGGATCATGGTTGGGGAATTAGGGTGTGAAGGAAAGGCCAAACAGGGTCATAACGTTCAGATCGGGTATTTTGCCCAGGACCAGGCTGATCATCTTGATCCTGCCAAAACTGTTTTGGAGACCATGACCGAGGCGGCCAACGAATTTAACAGGGCGAAAGTAAGGGATATTCTTGGTGCGTTCTTATTCCAGGGGGAGGATGTGGATAAATATACACGGGTTTTGTCAGGAGGAGAGAGAAACAGGCTTGCCCTTGCCAAAATGCTACTTCAGCCCTTGAACGTCATCATAATGGATGAGCCCACAAATCACCTCGATATGCAGTCGAAGCAAGTTTTAAAGGAGGCATTGAATAAGTTTGAAGGGACACTTGTAATGGTTTCACACGATCGTGAATTTCTTCAGGGCCTGGCTGGAAAAATATATGAGTTCAAGGATCGTAAGATCAAGGAATTCCTTGGAGATATCGACTATTATCTTGAGCAAAGGAAACTTGCAAACCTACGTGAGGCTGAGAAGCGGACAGAGGAGAATTCAAATAAAAACCTTAATTCCAATAAAGAGGATTACGAAAATCAGAAAAAAGTCAAGGCTCTTAAGAACAAGATATCCAAGATAGAATCTTCAATCCATGACCTGGAGAAAGAGATCAGGGCCATGGACGTTGATCTTGAAACCAATTATGATGAAACCGTTTCAAACCCCGGTTTCTTCGATAATTACCAGGAAAAAAAAGAAGAACTAAATCGGTTTATGCAGAAATGGGAGGCCTATCTCTCTAAGCTCGAAGACTCCGGCATGTAGTGATTTAAGTTTTTTTTAACCGGAATCGAATTTCAAATTAATACATTTGGGCCTTCACCATCAACGCTCAACGGGAATGAGAAATATAATCCTTGGTATACTGGGAGTTGCCCTGATCGCACTTTCCGTAATGGTTGCAGGAAACCTTATACGCAGCAATAAACGGCAGCGTCCTCAACCGAAAAAAGTTGTAAAAGTCGTCTTTACCGATACGGTTAAAAACGATGTGATCCCTATTAAGATAAGTGCAAATGGAAACCTGACTGCCGTTAGGCGCCTCGAACTGTTTTCCGAAGTACAAGGGATCTTTAAACCCGGAGCCGTTCTTTTCCGGGCGGGTCAGCCATATAAAGCCGGCCAGACCCTTATAAGGATTGACGATTCTGAATATTATGCTTCGGTGCAATCGGCAAAGAGTAATTTGTACAATGCCATAGCGGCAATCATGCCCGATCTGAGGCTCGATTTCCCTGAGGTTTTCCCCAAATGGGAGGCTTACCTGGGCAATTTTGATTTAGATAGAAGTACGCCCAAGCTTCCCGAGATAAACTCGGAAAAAGAGAATTACTTCCTGACAGGAAGAGGAATAATTTCCAACTACTACAGTGTAAAGAATTTGGAACAACGCCTTGCCAAGTACAGGATAACTGCTCCATTTGATGGGGTGCTCACCGAAGCGCTTGTAACCGAGGGAACTCTCATAAGAAATGGTCAGAAGCTGGGCGAATTTATAGACCCTTCCCTATATGATCTGGAAGTGACTGTGAGCAAATCCTTTGCCGGTTTGCTGCAGACCGGTCAGCCAGTTGATATGCAAACCCTTGATGGAACTCAAAGCTTCAAGGGTGTGGTAAGTCGTGTGAACGCCAGTATAGACCCGTCTACTCAAACCATTTCAGCCTTTGTTAGGGTGGAAGGCCAAAACCTGAAAGAGGGCATGTATCTCAAGGCGGAATTAGATGCACGAGAGCAACCAAATGCCATTGAGATAGACCGTAATCTGATTTCAGATCAAAACGAAATCTTTATCGTCAGGGATTCCATCTTGGATACAATGCCGGTAAAACCGGTCTACTTCAGTGAAAGAACAGTTGTACTCACCGAAGTGCCAGATGGCTCTGTAATTCTTTCCAGACCACTTCCCGGAGCCTATCCGGGTATGCTTGTAAAGGTGTATCAGGAAACAAAAGCTGTTTCAGAAAAATAAAGGGAACTCATGCGTAAGATCATCTCCTATTTCATAAGATATCACGTTGCCGTAAATGTTTTTATCCTGGCCTTTGTTTTCCTCGGTATACTCGGAATTTTGGCTTTAAAAAGTTCTTTCTTTCCCCTTGTTGAATCAAGGGTTATAAACATAAATGTCTTTTATCCGGGCGCCTCACCACAGGAGATAGAGGAGGGTGTGGTCCTCAAGATAGAGGACAATCTTAAAGGATTAAAGGGTATTGACCGGGTGACCTCCACCTCCCGTGAAAACAGCGGAACTATTACTGTAGAGATCGAGAAAGGAGAGAACATCGACTTTATGCTATTGGAAGTCAAGAACGCGGTAGACCGTGTCCCAACCTTTCCTACAGGCATGGAACCGCTTATTGTCGCAAAACAGGAATCCGTCCGACAGACCATTTCCTTCGCCCTAAGCGGAAAGGCAATTCCCCTGGGCACTTTAAAACAGATCGGGAGGCAAATAGAGAACGACCTGAGGGCTATAGACGGGATCTCGCAGATAGAGGTTAGTGGTTATCCTGATGAAGAGATTGAAATTGCCGTTGACGAAGGCATCCTTAGGGCCTATGACCTCACATTCAGCGATATATCAGCCGCTGTTAGAAATTCGAATATCCTTGTTACAGGAGGAAATATCAAAACCGATGCCGAAGAATACCTGATCCGTGCGAACAATCGCTCTTACTATGGAAAAGAACTCGGGAACGTGATCGTTAAGGCAGAGCCAAACGGACGTACGGTCAGATTAAAGGATGTAGCCGAGATAAGAGACCGCTTTTCTGAAACGCCAAATGTCACCTATTTCAATGAGGAGCTGTCGGTCAATGTCACCGTTTCCAGCACCAACAATGAGGATCTTATATCATCTGCTGAAAAGGTTCGGGACTATATCGATGATTTCAACCAGAAGTACAATAACATTCAACTGAACGTTGTCCGTGACCTCTCGGTCACCTTAAATCAACGTACCCAACTCCTTATCGAAAACGCCCTTGCAGGGATTTTCCTGGTACTCGTATTCTTGTCCCTGTTCCTGAATACAAGGCTGGCCTTCTGGGTGGCTGTCGGACTTCCTATTTCCTTTCTTGGAATGTTTATGTTCGCCGCTCAGCTGGGTGTAACAATTAACATCCTATCGCTTTTTGGAATGATTATCGTTATCGGGATCCTGGTTGATGACGGAATCGTTATTGCAGAGAACATTTACCAGCACTATGAAAAGGGAAAAACTCCCATCCAGGCAGCGATTGATGGCACAATGGAGGTTATTCCACCTGTGGTATCGGCTATTATAACTACCCTTTTGGCATTTTCCACTTTTTTATTCCTGGACAGTCGGATAGGGGAATTCTTTGGTGAGGTTTCCATAGTTGTAATTCTTACGCTCACGGTTTCCCTGGTTGAAGCCCTTATCATATTACCGGCTCACCTCGCTCATTCAAAAGCCCTGAGAAAACAAAAGAAAGGGGAGAAAAAGACCAGGATCGGCCAGTTCTTCGCGAAAATGAGGGGAATAAATGCCATTGGAGAAAAGCTCATGTATTACCTGCGTGACAAGAGTTATGTGCCCATTCTTGATTTCACCCTGAAACATAAATTATTGACTTTTGGAATTTTCCTCTCTATTCTTATCCTTACTCTCGGGTCGATTGGGGGAGGAATTGTGCAGGTTACCCTGTTTCCCTCTATAGCGAGTGACACGGTTGCCGTAAATCTTGGAATGCCGAATGGCACCAATGAAAGGGTAACCGATTCTATTATATCGATGATCGAAGATAAGGCCTACCTGGTCAATGATGAATTCACTGAAAAATATTTGCAGGGGAGCGGTAAACAATTAGTCAGGAATACCATAAGAAGAATAAACAGCTCATCGAGTGCTAACCTTACCATAAACATGCTTCCCGGTGAAGAAAGACCGGATGAGATTAATGCCTCTCTGGTAGCCAACCGTTTAAGGGAACTAGTAGGACCTGTCATTGGGGTTGAACGTCTGACCTTCGGTTCAGGAGGAAATTTTGGTGGCAGCCCGGTTTCGGTATCCCTGCTTTCGAATAGCATTAGCGAATTGAAGGCCGCAAAGGTTGACCTCAAGGAGATTTTAGAGTCGAATCCATTGCTTAAGGATGTTACCGATAACGACCCTGCAGGAATTAAAGAGATCAGGCTTGAACTCAAGGAGAACGCCTATTTACTGGGCCTTGATTTACAGGGTGTCATGAACCAGGTAAGGGCAGGGTTCTTCGGCGTTCAGGCCCAGAGATTCCAGAGAGGGCAGGATGAGATACGGGTATGGGTACGATATGACAGGAGTGGACGGACATCTATCAATGATCTGGATGAAATGAGGATTCTTACCCCCTCGGGAGATCGTATTCCACTGCAGGATATAGCGGATTACACAATTATCAGGGGAGATGTGGCCATCAATCACCTTTCTGGCCAAAGGGAGATTCAGGTATCCGCAGATCTTAAGGACCCGAACACTAGCGCTACCGATATTCTTGATGAGATCAGGACTGTTATAATTCCTGAATTGCAGTCGCAATATCCCTCAATTTCAGCATCTTTTGAAGGTCAGAATCGAGAAGCACAGCGATTGTCGAATTCGTTGAATGCTGTTGGGCCAATTATACTGCTTTTGATCTACCTTACCATAGCTTTTACATTCAGAAGTTACAGTCAGCCACTGATTTTGTTACTTTTGGTGCCATTCAGCTTAACGGGAGTAGCCTGGGGGCATTATATTTTCGGCTTTCCGGTAAATGTAGTGTCTCTTCTCGGAATCGTGGCCCTAATCGGTATAATGGTGAATGATGGCTTGGTTCTCATCGGAAAACTGAACACGAATCTGAAGATGGGAATGAAATTTGACGAAGCGCTGAAATTGGCCGGAAGGTCAAGATTCCGTGCTATTTTTTTGACTTCTTTAACCACCATCGCCGGACTGGCTCCCTTGCTTTTGGAAAAGAGCAGGCAGGCACAGTTCTTAAAGCCTATGGCCATATCCATTTCCTTTGGAATCGCATATGCTACTTTGTTGACCCTTCTGGTGTTGCCTTTATTACTCGCGTTCAGTAATTCTATAAAGAAAAACGTAAAATGGCTGGCAACAGGCAAAGAAGTGACCAGGGAAGAAGTGGAACGTGCAATAATCGAACAGAATGAAGCACTTGAACTTTAAAATATTAACACTTATTGCTGGTGTTATTCTCCCAGCCATAGTATCGTCACAGGAGTTGCTGAGTAAAGACCGGGCTATAAACCTGGCGCTTGAGGAGAATTATGGTATTCAGATCGTTAACAATAATGTTGAACAGGCAGAGAACAATGCCAGCTTGTTGAATTCGGGTTATCTCCCTGTTATAACCGGAGTAGCCGGATCAACTTTTAATATAGACAATACCCGCGCTGAATTCTCTAACGGGAACACTGCTGAGCTAAGCGGTGCTGAAAGTTCACGATACAATGCCTCCGTAAATTTGAATTACACTCTTTTTGATGGATTGGGAAGAAGGTACAATTACTCCAGACTTAAAAGGCAGTACCAGTTATCGGAGCTCGAAGCGAGACGGACCATAGAGAACACTATTCTTCAGCTATTCACTGTTTACTTTGAAGTGGCAAGAACCTCTGAAAACCTGGGTTCACTGAGAGAGACTCTGGAAATATCCAAAGAGCGACTTCGGAGGGCAGAATACCAGTTCGAATTTGGACAGGACACCAAGCTGGGGGTTCTGAATGCAAGGGTTGATATCAATAATGATAGTATCAGCCTCATCAATGCAGCGCAAAGCCTGGTCAATTCAAAGCGCGACCTCAATTTCGTCCTGGGAAATTCATTAAAAGGGCAATTTGAGGTGGATACTACGGTTGTCTTTCTCATACAGCTGAACAAGGAAGAACTCTACAGCAAAATGATGGATAATAATGTGGACCTGCTTCAGATCGAAAAGAATATCGAGATCAGTGATCTGACAATAAAAAGCAATAAATCGGGTTATTTGCCAACCATCGGACTTAACGGATCCTATGGCTGGAACAAGAATAATAATAACCCGGCTTCGTTTCTTTTAACCTCCACCTCAGACGGATTTTCAGGTGGCCTCACTTTTAATTGGAACCTTTTCAATGGCGGAAGAACCATCAATCAGGTGAGAAATGCGAAGATAGATCTGGAAAACCAGAAACTGCAGAAAGAACAAACCATTCTGAACATAGAACGGAATTTCAATAATGCATGGGACGACTACCGCAACAAGGTTGCCATTTACGAGGTGCAGATCCAGAATATCGAGACAGCGAAGAACAACTTTGACCGTACCAGGGAGAAGTACAAGTTAGGGCAGGCCACATCCTTGGAATTCCGCCAGGCCCAGTTGAATTTGCTGAGTGCTGAAATCAGGAAGAACCAGGCGAAATATGACGCCAAACTGGCTGAATTGGCAGTGCTGCAGCTCAGTGGTGAATTGCTCAACGTAGAGTTTTAATTTCAATATAATCTTAGCCTAAGTGGAGGAGCATAATCTGACATGTCCATATTGCTGGGAAACGATCTCTATGCTGTTTGACCTCAGTGTAGATGAGCAGGAATACATTGAAGATTGCGAAGTCTGCTGTAATCCTGTTTTTCTCATGGTTAGAGCAGAAAATGGACTATTGATCAGCCTTGAGTGTGAAATTTTGGGTCAATGAACCGTTCATCGGATAAAGGGTTAATTATAAAGTAGTTTTTTTCTTACAGACGTGTTGATCATCGAATATAATTGGTGTATTGGCGATAATTCTCTAAGTTCGTTATCGAATATCTCCCTCAGATCTAACAGACACCGATGAAAAACTTACGAACCGCACTTTTGTTGTGCTTAACTACAGCCCTGGCATTCGCCGGAATTGAAACAGCAGAGAAAGAAGCTTTAATTTCGTTGTATAACTCCACCGAAGGGGTGAACTGGACCCACTCATGGGACTTGGATGAAGACATTCAAACCTGGCATGGTGTTGTTATTGAAGATGGACAGGTTGTTGCCCTTGACCTGAGTTTTAATAATCTTACGGGAGAACTTCCTGAAGCTATTGGAAATCTCAAAGGACTCAGACATTTGAATCTTTACCGGAATAGATTGTCTGGAAAAATTCCTAATAGTATAGGTAAGCTGAATAATTTACAGACCTTGAATCTATCTTTCAATTCTCTTGTCGGGACCATCCCTGATAGTGTTAAGAATCTGAATGAACTAAGAGAGTTACACCTATTTATGAACAGTCTGGAAGGGGAATTACCATCCGGCTTGTCAAGTTTGATCAATTTGGAGTCTATTGAATTATTCAGTAATAATCTCAAGGGTGTGATTCCAGAGGGCATATGTCAACTTAAAGAACTGAGGGTTTTGGCTCTCAGTAGTAATAACCTGACAGGTCGAATCCCCGAAAGCATTGGGACGTTACTGAAATTGGAACGCCTGGAGCTTTATGATAATCAGCTAATCGGACCTATTCCTGCAGAGATGGGACAGTTGGAAAACCTTCGGGAACTAATGCTTTCTGACAACGCGCTTTACGGGCAGATCCCTGCAGAACTTATCAATTTGAAGAAACTCAGGGTATTGATGCTCAATAATAATGAGCTGAGAGGAGATTACGCTCAATTGTATGATGAATTTGCAAATTTAGAGCAGTTTGAGATCGATCACCCGGCTAAAAATAATAATACAGCTGTTGCAAATAATAACTAGATCCTTTAGTTAAAATTAATTAAGTGGAATGCCGTCTCTATTAGGGACGGCATTTTTTTTGTGGCATTATTCTTGCTAAAACTAGAAAGCGTTGTATATTTGCAATCCAATATCGCGGGGTAGAGCAGTACCCTTCGACTGCGCTCAGGGCAGGGTCCGCTCGTCGCCCGACTCGCAGAAAGAGTGAAAGTGATACGAAAAAGGTGATAAACCTTTAAAATATATACCGCGGGGTAGAGCAGTAGGTAGCTCGTCGGGCTCATAACCCGAAGGTCGCTGGTTCGAGTCCAGTCCCCGCTACTAGCAAAACCGGTTTCGAAAGAAACTGGTTTTTTTATGGATTTCGTTGTTGTGCTTGTACGGACAAAAGAAATCCATAAAAACAATCTTATTGCGAAGCAATTGGTTTTGATTGTATAGCTTCCCGTATTCTGGTTCTTTTTTCCGGAGGAAAAAAGAATCCAGTCACCGCTACAAAGAAAGAGCTTCATTTTATTAATGGAGCTTTATTTATTATGTTAACTTGACAAATACTCTGACTGAATTCAAAGTTCATCTCACAAATGGAATGAGTCTACATCCCGATTTAACCATTTGGAACAGCGAAGAGCATGTATGAATGACAGGGGCGTGATGCCCTAATAGGAGATCAGAATTTTTTTATTTATCGTGCCTGTATGAGTTTTTATTTTAAGAATGTAGGTTCCTTCCGCTATGTCATTGACAGGGATTCTGATAACTTCATCCATTTGGATCTCCAATCGATCCCACTCGGCAACCTGTTGTCCAATAATGTTTACCAAAGCTAGAGATTCAACCATCTGATTATCTTGGAACTTAACATAGATCTCTTTTGAATCTTTAAGGAAGTTAGCTGTCAATCCCGAGATCTGGAATTGCTGATCGCCTAATGTTGCTTCATTATCAAAGGTTATAAAGAAGCGATCGAAATAATCTCCGGCTTCAAGATAATTCTCATAACCAGAAATAGTCAGATCGGTAAAAGAATGAACCAGAGCATCATGGAGGTATACTTTAATATCTGCATTAAAATTCTCAATTGCATCAAGGGAGATTTCCATTAGCCCGGACACCCCCATGTATATGTTAAGCGGATATTGCTTGGTTTCATCAAAATCACCAACTCCTTGGATTACGCAATCCTTTTCATCGATGGCCCAGCTCAAATTACTGGGCAGGGACTGGGTTTCCTCGGCATCATATCCATAATTAAATCCATCGTCTGCGAGACCGTCCGGAACGAAACTTAACAATAAAGGACGGATTGCATTTTCAGGAGATCTGAAATCTATTCGAATTCGTTTAATTAGATCATCACCAGTAACATTCGGGGCTGAATTATCTGAGGAAAAATCAACCGAGACATCATTGATGCCCATAAATATAGAGCTCGCTTCAGACTCCTTAACGAAAACTCGCTGTGAATTCTTGAAAGTAACTTGATCGGTAAGCTGTTCTGTTGAATTGGCCGCAGTTACGAAAAAGCCCTGTCCTATCGGAATATAATCACCCGGAACTTTGGAGAAAGATCCCGATCCACTGATCTCGGGCGGCATAAAGGTACTTACTGCCCCCGACAGATTATAGATCGAGTATCCCCCTTCATATTGCTCTAAAATATGGGAGGAATTCGAATCAAAATGTTGCCAGAAGTAGAGTGATCCGTCTATACTACCCGAACTGCCCGGGTTTCCGTTAACACCTGGAATATTGTCCTTTATGAATTCTCTCGCATCAATAGCTGAAGGATAAGGGTTCCCTACAAGAAGCTGAAAATTTTCAGTTGGTGTGGCGGTCACTGTAGATGAAATAGTCCCATTATTCGGCCTGCCTTCGAAGACATAGTTCTGTTCGGTATCCGCTGTTCCGCTGCCCTTCATTGTGAATCCAAGGCCCACGTCAATAATTCCCGTCTCTTGCTTTAATACCCAGTCTGCATATGAGTCCTGTGGTGAGTTCTCAAAGGTGTAGATCCATCGATTACTTATAGTGATCGGACTGCTTATTCCATCTGCATCGTAGGCCGTGGTCCAGTTGATTTGAATCGGGTTGTTCGGATTGGTACCGTCTTTTAAAATGTCGGAAACCGAATAAGAAATACCGTTTGAACTCACTGGAGATCCCCAATAATTATAGTTATAAAGATTCGCAGTCCCTTGCTGGTCGCGCTCTAAAATTCCCATCCCAGCTGAGTCCAGAATACTCCCCATGTCTTGCAGCAATTGAGATTCTCCCTCAAGATCTAATTTACCATCAATGTTCAGGTAATCAGTGATACGAAGACTTTGGCCGTCTTCAGGGTCACTATTCTCAATTTTCAATGTATTGTTCTCAATGTTCAACCCTAAAAGGATGATATTCCTGTTTCCGGAAGATATGTTGTGAGCCGTTCTTACGATATTCCATTCAACAGCTGTACCATCAACACCGTTGCTGTTGGGGATAGCCTGGACATTTCCGTTTAGCCAAGTCCCTGAGTTCGTCCAGAAACCATCACTCACTGATTCATATGGCAGGGGTGCCGATTCCGGCTGGAGAGTGGTCATATATCTCAACTTGCCGGGTAACCCTGAAGCATTGTTTGGATTCAGATTACCACTGCTTATATCTGCGCTTTGCGACATCTTGTAATAGCCATCAAGAGACGCCCAACTCAATCCGTTAAGATCGACATTCACTTCAGATCCAATCACATCACCAGCGTTTTCATAGATCTCCTGGTTCATCATTTTCCGGATCTGATCACGGGTGAGAGCGACTTTCCAGATTCTGAGTTCGTCCATGCCCCCATCAAAATAATTATATGGTTTGTACGGAGCATTCAATGTCTGATCCATAGCTCCCAAAAGACAGTCGTTGCCGTTAGGAACCGGAGCTGCGCCTGAAATTGAATTCACCTGAATACCATCGATGTAAAGAACATACTCAATTCCGTCATAGCTTATGGCAAGATGGTGCCATCTATTCGGAACTATCGGGAATGGTGATGCCAGATTTTGACCATTATTGTAATGAAATGAAATAATATTATTTACTAATCTAAGATCATAGCCATCCAGTTGATTATTCGACTCACGTTTTGACAAGATCGTCTGAATATTATTACTAGTAGTTTCAGACTTAATCCAGACCTCAATTGTGAACTGACCTCCAAAATCATAATTATTCCCAAAAGTGACATTGTCGTCAATGCCATCAAAATCGAGCGCATCACAGCCAATAAAAGTTACGGTTATGCTGTCACTTGTATCAACACAGGGAGCCGGATTATCAATACTCCAGGTCAATGTATAAACTTCTCCCACATCGCCGGTAAAGGCGCTATTAGGATCATTGATATCCGTAAAGTAAAAGCCAGCTGACTGTCCCGATGTTACACTCCATGTTCCTTGGGCGCCAGCCCCGGTTATGGCATTTCCCGATAATGCCACCGTTGTTTGGGTACAGTCTGCCGAAGTAATATTGCTACCTGCATTAGCGGGGAGATTGTAGTCATTGACGGTGATGACCATAGTATTGCTTGTATGAGTAAGAGTACAAGATGAGAGATCTGATATCATTACAACGCTAACACTGTCGCCGTTGGCGAGTGTATTAGTTGAAAAGGTGGAAGCGGTTTCTCCCGGAACATCAATACCATTCACCTGCCACTGGTAGGTTGGATTGGAGCCACCGTTGGCAGGAGTAGCCGTAAAAGTAATGCTCTGTGTTTCACAAATGGTAGTTTCTGATGCAATGATGCTCACTGAGGATGTCTGCCCAAGGTCTGTAATTATAACATTGGCGTCACAGCTGCTGGAATTTCCGGCATTGTCTGTGGCTGTAAGTGTCACGATATTATCGCCTATATCGGAACAGCTGAAAGACGTTTGAGACAGGCTTAGGCTTAAGCTGCAATTATCGGTTGATCCATTATCGACTTCAGATGCTGTTATGGAAGCGAGTCCTGTTGAAGGGTCGAGCTGTACACTGATGTCCTGGCAAACGATTTGAGGAGCCTCGTTATCCTCAACGGTTATATCGAATGAACAAGTAGCTGTGTTTCCTACCACATCAGTTACTTCAAATTCAAGTGTGGTGGTGCCCAGAGGAAAAGCATCTCCGGAAGACAATCCCGTTGTATCGATCTGAACGATGGTTTCACCCGGGCAATTGTCGCCAGATGTAACATTGAAGCTGACAATAGCTGAACACTGCCCCGGGTCGTTACCCACAACAATGTTACCCGGACAATTAATGGTAGGGTCAATAGTGTCGATAACCTCAATAGTCCGGATCACTTCTATGGCTGCATTACCAGCTATATCTGAGACATTGTACGTCACATCATAAGATCCGACAGTACTGAGGTCCAGCCCGGAGGTATCGATCACTATATCGGCAGAATAGTCAGTGTTGGAACAAGGGTCCAGGGCCGTGGCTCCTAATTCCGTGTAGGGGGAGCAGGCCTGGATCACTTGTGGATTATCTCCCGCTAAAGTTATCAGGGGCTCGTTTATATCGATCACAGTCACAGTTCGGGTGATCTGAGTGGCGGCATTTCCACTGCCATCTGTAACGTTATAAGTAACCGTATATGACCCCAGTGTGCTGGTGTCAACGCTGGAATTATCTACTACAACACTTGCCGAAAGATCCCCGGTGCAATCAGATGCCACGGCACCCAATTCGGTATAGGTAGAACAATCACCAATTGTAAGGGGGTTCGGCCCCACCAGTGATAATACCGGAGCTGTGGTATCGATCACATTCACCGTCCTGATCACTTCGGTCGCGGCCAATCCACCACTGTTGAAGACATTATAGGTGATCTGGTATGAACCAACCGTGGTCAGGTCTAAGGCTGAATCGTCGATTACTATGGCACTGGTCAGGTCTCCTTCACAGTTGTCTGAAGCTGTTGCCCCATACTCGGTATAGCTGCTGCAGGCTCCAAGGGTCAGGGGGTCAGGGCCCAGGAGCGAGATTACGGGAGCTTCGTTACTGACAACCGTGATATTGAATGAGCAGCTGCTTGTAAAGTTAGCAGCATCGGTAACTGTGAATGTAACCGTTGTAACTCCGATAGGATAGACACCGCTGGCATCGGCTCCGCCGCCATTATAGTCGTTTGTAACAGAGGCTACTGTGCAATTCTCAGAGATGCCCAGAAGTGGGACACTGACTGTTGCCGAGCAAAGACCGGGATCGGTGCTGACCGTTACGTCCGCCGGACAGCTCAGTACGGGAGCCTCGTTATCGGTTACTGTGACCAGTTGGGTACAGGAGGTTGAATTGCCATATGCATCAGATGCGGTCCAGGTGACTGTAGTGGTTCCAAGTGGGAAGTTGTTCCCGGGGGGGATGCCACTGGCAGTTACTGATATTACACCACAGAAATCATAAACGACCGGATAACTCAAACTGCTGGAATCTATATAGGCGGAACAAAGGCCGGGATCTGTGCTTGCTGATACAGGATCAGGACAGACGATCAACGGGGCGACCACATCAGGATTGCACTGTCCATATCCGACATAAATTGAAAAGAAGAAAAAGAATATTGAAAATTTCTTTATCACCTGGATGAATAGTTAAGCCAATTTATTATCAACCATAACTTAATTAGGATAACTATTGCTTCTTCTAGGGATTAAGATTGTATTAAATCTGCCGGTGGATTGAGGAGGTATAAAACTAACCCAGTGAGCGCCTTCATGAAAAATAATTCGATCAACTGTAAGGTTTTATCTTTAAAAAAAATTAAAGGCATCTCGCGCACGCGTAAGGCTTAACAGCTAAAAAATCCAAAAAAAATCGATAAAAAACATAAAAATTCTGTCAATTCAGGAAAGGCTGAAAAAAATGATCAGGGAGTTGTTTTTTTTCAAAATAATGCAATTCTTTGATATGCTATTAATTAACAGTATCTCTCCCTAGGACTGTTTTTGCAATTTCAATAACAAACAGACATCTATTTGATTATAAGCTATTTAAGCT
>JBFKFP010000043.1:0-19600 GCA_041618535.1 Flavobacteriaceae bacterium | reverse complement strand
TCGACCCCCACGATGAAGCTATTCTGAATCATGTGTTCGAAATAACGAAAAAATACAGGTCGCACTACGAATAACTTCCTGCCCGGTTTAATACTGGTTTTCTTGCCCTGTGAATACCCCTGTGCATTGGCCGAGAGATTTAACAGGAATAACCGGCTTTGCGTTTCTCCTGATGTCGCTCCTTAATTTGCTATCAGAATTCTACTCAGATTTCTTATCGGCCTTACTGTTATAATACCGGAAAACTGGAATAATTTTGGAGAATGCCGTTGGTCTAAATCTTCTAGGTATCCCTGCTGACCTCGCAGCCGATTGCAGATTTTATTATATGCTGAAAATGAAATGATCTGGGAAGGAGATTATTCCTGAGGATGGCATCATTAAAATAGGCCAGGCTGTGGACAGATAGGAATTATTTCGTCTTTTTTACGCGTTTTAAATCTAAAAGGTTGGTCGGATTGATGCCTAGGCCGCTGATATCATTACCGGTAAACCGGACCACTTCATCGTAGAACAGATTGACAACAGGCGCCTTGCTCATAACCAGGGAATCCATTTTCCTGTACAACTCGCCGCGCTCAACCTGATTGTTCAGCATGAATGCACTCTCATACCACTGGTCGAACTGTTTATCAATGAAATGTGTATAATTTGGCCCGTTAGGAGCAAAATTCTTACTGTAATAAAGAGAAAGATAGTTTTCAGCATCGGGATAATCTGCTACCCAGCTTGCACGGAACATATCCAGCTTGCCATTGGCCTTTGAATCTTTTAAACTGGAGGGCGGGATCACGTCAACGCTTACATCAAGGCCGATTTTTTCGAGTTCCCTCTGAATGAATTCGCAAAAACTCAGGTAGTTGCTGGTGGTTGTTAAAGAAAGGCCCGGATTCGAGATGCCGGTTTCATTTTTGAATTGCTCGACCAACGTTCTTCCCTTTTCCGGATCATAATGATAACCGGCTTCACTGTCATAACCCGGAAGCCCTTTCGGGATAAATCCGCCGGTGGCAGGAATTCCAATTCCATTTCTCAGGTAAATCATCATTTTCTCACGGTCGAAGCCCAGATTAACAGCCTTCCTGATCAGTTCCGATTGAATCTCCGGTATTTCAGCCTCCAGATAAAAAGCGAGATATTCCGTATTCAGATATGGTCCGCGTATCATCCTGACCTTATCGCTATACCGGCTATTGAGCTTTCCGTCAGCAGTAAGGATTTCATCCTTATAAGAGGCGTCAAGCCCTGAAATAAAATCGATGTTTGATTGTGCGAATTGGAGGAATTCACTCTGTTTATCGGGCAAAAACGTAATGGACACGGCTTCGAGATAGGGTAGGGACCGGTCCTGGTCGTCCTTTTCAAAATAAAAAGGATTCCTTCTGAAAACCAACTTGATATTCTCCTCCCAGCGTTTAAAACTGAAAGGACCCGTACCGATGGGATTAGACCTGAAATCTGAGCGGTAATGCTCTGCAACCTCATGTGGTACTACCGAGCAATATTTCATCGTAAGCAGGCCCAGAAACGCCGGAAAGGGTTGTTCCAGCTTGATCATAAAAACGGAATCATTTAACGCCTTGAAATGATCCACCTTATTCATCACCCAACGGCCGGGAGAGGCGATCTGATCATCGATAAGGCGGTTCAAGCTGTACTCAAAGTCTGAAGCGATCACCCGTCTTGTGCTGTCTTTACCAAAGAGCCCATGCTTATGAAAAAACACATCCTGTCTGAGATTAAAGGAATAGCTGAGAGCATCCTCTGAAATGGTCCATGATTTCGCAATACATGGAATAACCTGCATATCATCATCCATTTGAACAAGTCCGTTAAACAATTGGTTTGTGGCCCAGATATCGGCAAGATCCTTGGAAAACGCAGGATCGAGAGATCCAATATTCTTATGCTCATTATATCGGAAAACCCTTGTGGAATCTGATGATTGCCTGGAACATCCCATGATCAGGATTACCATTGCCAACAAATAAAAGCTATGTTGGTAAGCAGACTTGTTCATTGAACGAAAATAGGATTTAAATCGATGTATTCAAGTCCGTTGTTGTTAAATCTGGGGCTGTATATCATGAGGATGCATTAAATTTGCTTTTTCTTACCTTTGCAGCCGGAATACCGAATCATGGAGGGACCATCAAAAGTTGCGTTTTATACCTTAGGATGTAAGCTGAATTTTTCAGAGACATCTACCATTGCCCGTGATTTTCAGAATGAAGGTTATGAGCGGGTCGATTTTAATGAGGTTGCAGACATTTATGTGATCAATACCTGCTCTGTGACTGAGAATGCGGATAAGCGATTCAAGACCATTGTGAAACAGGCACTGAAATCCAATCCGGATGCTTTCCTGATCGCCATAGGATGCTATGCTCAGCTGAAACCGGAAGAGCTGGCGAAGGTTGATGGTGTTGACCTGGTGCTTGGTGCCACGGAAAAATTCAAAATCCAGGACTACATACCTGACATCAGCAAAAAAACCATTGCGGAGGTTCACTCTTGTGAGATTGAAGAAGCCGACTTCTATGTTGGAGGCTATTCAATAGGGGACAGGACCAGGGCATTCCTGAAAGTTCAGGACGGATGTGATTACAAATGTTCGTTCTGTACAATTCCTTTGGCCAGGGGAATAAGCCGGAGCGCCAGTTTGGAAGACGTACTTCAAAATGCTGCTTCAATTTCACGGAGGGGAATCAAAGAGATAGTCCTGACAGGGGTTAACATCGGGGATTATGGTAAAGGGGAATTTGGAAATAAAAGGCACGAACATACTTTTTACGATTTGGTGCAGGCCCTTGACCGAATCAAGGGGATAGAACGACTTAGAATATCCTCTATTGAGCCTAACCTGCTGAGGGATGAGATCATTGATTTTGTTTCCACAAGCAGGACCTTTGTTCCGCACTTTCATATTCCATTGCAGAGTGGCAGCAATGAAATACTGGCTAAGATGAAACGCCGCTACCGACGGGAACTCTACGCAGATCGAGTGCGCAGGATAAAGGAAGCTATGCCGCATGCCTGCATTGGAGTAGATGTAATAGTTGGCTTTCCCGGTGAGAGTGATGAACACTTTCTTGAAACCTATAATTTCCTGAATGAATTAGACATCTCATATTTGCATGTCTTTACCTACTCGGAGAGGGATAACACCGCTGCTGTTTCAATGCCGAATCCAGTCCCTGGAAAGGTTCGGGCAAAGAGAAGTAAAATGCTCAGGGGATTGTCTGCCAAAAAGAGGCGGAATTTTTATGAAAGCCAGATCGGAACCACGCGCATCGTTCTTTTTGAAGGTGAAAATAAAGCGGGATACATCCACGGATTCACAGAGAATTACGTCAAGGTAAAGTCGCCCTGGAATCCGGAACTGGTTAACACCTTGCACACAGTAAAACTCTCTTCAATAGACGAGGATGGTTTAGTGAGGTTCGAAGCATTTGAACTTCAGGAGGCAGGCGGATAAAAAAAGCGACCTAAGTCGCTTTTGATTAAATTCTTACACCAACAGGCAGCATACTTTTATAGCGCCTGTTCTTTCTGATAAATTTTGCGATTGGCGGGCTCGTTGGCACTACACTGATGTTTCTCTCCTGAATGTTCTCCATGACCAATTTCAGGAAATCCTCAACAAATTTGTCATCTTTAACCGTATCAGGTACGACAAGTTTTGTTAAAAAAATCTTCCTTTCCTGGAGGGAGTATTCAATTTTGGCGAGATCATCATTAACTTTTAATTCGAACTGACGTAAGAATTCATTGTCATTTAACTCGGCTGCATCAATCATAATTAGTCTGTGTTTATAGAAGGAAGAAAAATCTATTTTGTATAGATTTGCTTTGCAAATTTACAAAAAATATAGAATGTGTAAGACGTTTTAAAGCGTTAATTACTTATGAACCAATCGATAATGCATGTTTATTTCATGCCTGGCATGGCTGCAAGTCCCTCTATATTCGAGCATATCAAATTGCCGGAGGGTCAATTCGTCACTCATCTTCTCGAGTGGAAATTGCCAGAACCGGAGGAATCCCTTTCAGAATATGCAGAACGGATGAGCAAGGAGGTAAAAGAACGACCTTGTGCACTTATCGGCGTGTCTTTCGGGGGTTTACTGGTGCAGGAGATGAGCCGATTTATCGATCACGAGCGGCTGATAATTATCTCTAGCGTTAAAACCAGATATGAGCTGCCGAAGCGGATGAGAATGGCCAGAATAACCAATGCTTACAAACTTGTGCCAACTCGACTTGCAGGGAATATTGATGCGCTGGCTCGATATTCTTTTGGAAGAACAGTTGATAAACGCCTCGCGTTGTACCAGAGATACCTATCCATAAATGATCAAAAATACCTGGATTGGGCCATCAAGCATATGGTATGCTGGGAACGTTCAGAACCTCTGAGAAATGTCGTTCATATTCATGGCGATAAAGACATGGTCTTTCCCATCAGATATATCGATGATTGTATCACGATCAAGAACGGCACACATATTATGATTCTCAATAAATACAAGTGGTTTAATGAGAATCTTCCCAAATTGTTAAAAGGTTAATTTTAAAGTATTTATCCCCATATTTTTTTATATTTAACACCAATTAAAGCCTGATGAACCTATGAAAACCGTTAAAAACCTGCTTGCCTTTTTCGGACTGATCAGTTTAGCTGCAATTTTGATCTACGCCGTGCAAGACGCTCCCAGTGATCACAACCTGGAAAAGAAGATTATCAACGACTATAACGTGTATGCCTTAAATGTGCCTTCCAACCTCGATTTTGCGGGTGAGGCCATGCCTTTGGAAAACCCTGACATCTTCGAGCGCATGGACAGGGAACTACTCGTGAATACCTATTGGCAGTCAAATGGTCTTCTGATGTTTAAGCGAGCTAACAAATATTTCCCCATAATAGAACCCATTCTTGAAAAATATGGTGTCCCGAATGATTTCAAATACCTGGCTGTAATAGAAAGCGGACTTCAAAACGTCACCTCACCTGCAGGGGCCAAGGGCTTTTGGCAGATCATGAGAACAACGGGCCAGGAAAATGGTCTGGAGATCAATACCAATGTAGATGAACGATACAATTTGGAACTGGCTACAGAGGTGGCCTGCAAATATTTACTAACAGCAAAAGAGCGGTTTGGCAGCTGGACCCTGGCTGCAGCGTCTTACAATGCAGGAATGGCGGGTATTTCACGCCGACTGGAGGAACAAGGCGTAAACGATTATTACGATCTTCTTCTCGGTGAGGAAACTGGCCGTTATATATTCAGGATAGTTGCTTTGAAAGAGATTCTGAACAATCCGGATAAATATGGATTTAACTTTCGCTACAAGGACCTGTACAACAATATTCCGACATTCAAAGTGGAAGTGGATACTGCGGTTACAGATTTCGTTGAATTTGCGGACCGGTTCGGAATCAATTATAAGATACTCAAATTGCATAACCCCTGGTTAAGGGAACAGCACCTGAATAACAAGTCAAGAAAAAAGTACTTCATTGAAATTCCCAAGGAAGGATATTACAGCATCCCCTAATTTTTTTGAATTAATCGGTTGTTGTCAGTATCGTTTCTCTTGAGAGCTCATCCTTTAACAGAAGCTTGATCAATTGTGTTTGAAACAGCTTGTAATTAGACACGTACAATTCAAAGTCCTCAACGGGTGAGAATTTTACAAAAGCACCCCTGTTGATGTCCATGATCTCTCCGCGTGATGAAACATAGAAGCAGGCGGGGATTCCCAAGGCATGTTTATAGTTGGTTATGATCTCGTTGTGCTTATTTGTCGATTCGTCAACATAGGTAATAATAACGCTCTCGTTATATCTTTCCGAAACCTGTTTTACAGTTTTTCTTTCATCCCAGAACAAGATCACGACATCTATCTTTCCCCTGAATTCATCGGCCAGGGAATTTATAGCCTCTATTTCTTCATCGTTCTTGAGATACCATGATGATGTTGTATTCAGAAACAAAGGCCGCTGCAGGCTGTCAAGTTTTATGTATCCGCTATCCAGTCGATTTAATTTATGCCCATCTATCAGGGTGCCTTTCAATTTTGTGGCAACCAGAGAATCGAATAAGACCTCAAGCTCTTCAAAGTCTTTCTGCATGACAGCTTTTTGGCAGGATTCAATATATTGTTTAAGGTGAAGGTCGAGTGCGTCAGAAAAATAAATGCCCTTCTGTTGAGAAAAGATACTCACAGTAAAAAAAAGCATAAGTAGGTATGTAAACATCGTTTTCATGTTTACATGGGGCTAAACATTTGGCAATGACTAAGTTAGCTTTATTCATTTTCAATGCCAAAATTAATCGATTAACAGGGATAATTTAGAAATAAAGCAGAAAAACCCTACAAAAAGGAAGTAATTTACCGTCTTTTGGAGGGTCTGTGTTGCCGTTGTCCCCCGTAGTGCTGATTGGGAATAGAAGCCTTTTTCATCTGTTGCTTCATCATTTTTATCTGCTCAGCCAGGATCCCGCGCTTGTCCAGTTTCTGGGCTTCAGACAAGAGCAATTTGGCCTCCTGCTTTCTCCGTTTGGTGAACGCTATTCCGGCGAGGTTCAGTTTAACCATAGCCATATCATGATCCATGGACAGGCCGAACTTAACAGCGTTTTTAAAGAATTTCTCAGCTTCATTCATATTGGTTTGAGAAACCAGCAAACCTCTCAAGTAATTGTAATAACCTTGCTGCTTAGTGGTTAAGGCAGAAGCCGGATTTTTAATCTTGTTTAACCACTTTTCGGCACCGGCAAAATCCTGTTTTCGCAACCTGAGGAAAGCCAGCAGGATCATCTCATTCTTAAAATAGAGGAATACGAAGATCGATGAAAGTAAAATGTACATGATACCATTACCGATAAATCCTTCAGTGAACTGGTAAATGGCATAGCCGAACACGAGGACGGCAAGTACGAGCTTTATGTATTTATTGAACATTTTTTTAGTATCAAATAGGATTTGCAAAGGTAGTAAAAACTGATAAAATTATTTTTTCTTCATGGTTTGTGAAATAAAAAAGCCTTTGTATATTTGCGCCGCGCTTTCGAGCGGTAATTTCATCTGATGCCGCGCGGTGTTGAATCGAAAATAAAAGACAAAGAGGAATGAAAAGAACATATCAGCCTTCGAAAAGAAAAAGAAAAAACAAGCATGGCTTCAGAGAGCGCATGGCTTCGGTAAGCGGCAGGAAAGTATTGGCTAACCGTCGTGCTAAAGGACGAAAGAAATTGTCTGTTTCATCAGAAATGAAACATAAAAAATAATGATTAACAATTGTTAATATAAAAAAGGTGTTACTGATCGTAACGCCTTTTTTTGTATCCCGATCTTATCTAATTTTGAAAAATTTTGAATAAAACAATCCGAAAAAAAAATGCCTAGAAGAAAAGACCTGAATTCCATTCTTATAATCGGTTCCGGACCTATAATCATAGGACAAGCCTGCGAATTTGACTATTCCGGCTCTCAAGCCCTGAGGTCGTTAAGAGAGGATGGTATTAAAACAATCTTGATCAACTCAAACCCGGCTACGATCATGACAGATCCTTCAATGGCCGATCACGTATACCTGCTCCCGCTTAACACCAAGTCTATCGTAAAGATTTTAAAAGATCATCCTGAAATCGATGCTGTTTTGCCGACAATGGGAGGTCAAACTGCTCTGAACCTGTGTATAGAAGCCGATGAGAAAGGTATTTGGAATGACTATGAGGTAGAGATCATAGGAGTTGATATCAATGCGATAAATATTACTGAAGACAGGGAACAATTCAGGTCGTTGATGTTGGAAATAGGTATACCAACACCACCCCAGGCAACAGCAACCTCTTATCTTAAGGGAAAGGAGATTGCTCAGGAATTCGGTTTTCCCCTCGTGATCAGGGCTTCGTTCACTTTAGGTGGTGCCGGGGCTTCATTTGTACACAGGGAGGAGGATTTTGATGAATTACTAACACGCGGACTAGAAACCTCGCCCATTCATGAGGTAATGATAGACAAAGCCCTTTTGGGTTGGAAAGAATATGAGCTTGAGCTGTTGCGGGACTCTAATGATAACGTGGTCATTATATGTTCAATAGAAAATATGGACCCGATGGGTATTCATACCGGGGATTCCATAACGGTGGCCCCGGCCATGACGCTTAGCGATACAACATACCAGCGAATGAGGGATATGGCTATTCATATGATGAGGAGTATCGGGGATTTCGCAGGTGGATGTAATGTACAATTTGCGGTTAGCCCTGATGAGAAGGAAGATATTATCGCGATCGAAATTAATCCGCGTGTATCGAGGTCATCAGCACTTGCGAGTAAAGCCACAGGATATCCCATAGCTAAGATCGCTGCCAAACTTGCCATAGGATATACCCTGGATGAGCTCGATAACCAGATCACGAAATCCACTTCAGCTCTGTTCGAACCTACGCTTGACTATGTAATCGTTAAAATCCCAAGATGGAATTTTGATAAATTCGAAGGCAGTGACCGCACCCTGGGCCTACAGATGAAATCGGTAGGCGAGGTAATGGGTATAGGGCGCTCTTTCCAGGAGGCTTTGCACAAGGCCACACAATCCCTTGAAATTAAGAGAAATGGCCTGGGAGCTGATGGTAAAGGCTATAAGAACTATGAGCAGATCGTTGATAAACTGGCCAATCCGTCATGGGACAGGGTATTTGTCATTTATGACGCCATCCAGATCGGTATCCCGCTCAGCACCATTCACGAGATTACGAAAATAGACATGTGGTTCCTTAAGCAATATGAGGAGTTACATCATCTCGAAAAGAAAATTTCGGAGTTCGACATTAATACCATAGACCGCAACCTGATGCTTGAGGCTAAGCAAAAGGGATATGGTGACAGACAGATAGCCCATATGCTGGGTTGCCTGGAGAGTGAGGTCTACAATAAAAGGGCTGAAATGAATATCAACCGTGTTTATAAGCTGGTAGATACCTGTGCGGCTGAGTTCCTTGCTGAAACGCCTTATTACTACTCAACCTTTGAAAGCGAGATGGAATCTCCAGACGGGACTGTGTACTCGCACAATGAAAGCGAGGTTTCCGATCGTAAGAAGATTATTGTGCTGGGTTCCGGACCTAACCGGATAGGACAAGGAATCGAGTTCGACTATTGCTGTGTACACGGAGTTCTGGCCGCTGCGGAATGTGGCTACGAGACCATTATGATAAACTGTAATCCCGAGACGGTATCAACCGATTTTGATACTGCCGATAAGCTGTATTTCGAGCCTGTGTTCTGGGAGCACATTTATGATATCATCCGTCATGAAAAGCCTGAGGGCATAATTGTTCAGCTGGGGGGTCAGACGGCTCTTAAATTGGCGGAAAAACTGGATCGGTATGGTATCAAGATCATGGGAACCAGCTTTAGCTCCCTTGATTTGGCCGAAGACAGGGGGAATTTCTCTACACTTTTAAAAGAAAATAACATACCATACCCAGAATTCGATACGGCATCTTCTGCAGATGAAGCACTGGCGGTGGCCGACCGGCTGAATTTCCCTATTCTTGTGAGGCCTTCCTACGTCTTGGGTGGACAGGGGATGAAGATCGTTATCAATAAACATGAGTTAGAAGAGCATGTTGTTGATTTGCTCAGAAAAATTCCTAACAACAAATTACTTCTGGATCATTACCTTGATGGTGCTATTGAGGCCGAGGCAGATGCGATTTGCGATGGAGATGAGGTTTACATCATTGGTATCATGGAACATATTGAACCCTGCGGAATCCACTCAGGTGACAGCAATGCAACCTTACCACCCTTTAACCTCGGTGACCTGGTCATGGAACAGATCAGGGACCATACGGTCAAAATCGCCAAAGCCCTGAATACCGTAGGACTGATAAATATTCAATTCGCTATACAAGATGATAAGGTACATGTCATCGAGGCGAATCCGAGGGCTTCCAGAACTGTGCCATTCATCGCCAAGGCATATGGTGAACCTTATGTTAATTATGCAACAAAGGTCATGCTCGGAAAGAACAAGCTTTCCGACTTTGAATTCAATCCTCAATTGGAGGGATATGCGATCAAGCAACCGGTGTTCTCATTCAACAAGTTCCCTAATGTGAACAAGAAACTTGGCCCTGAGATGAAGAGCACGGGAGAGAGTATTCTTTTCATTGAAAGTCTGAAAGATGACGAGTTTTATGATCTTTATGCCCGTAGAAAGATGTATTTAAGCAAATAATAGGTTAATTTTTATATATAGAGGTTCAATTTTTAGTAATTTAGAGCATATGTTGCTCTAATCGAACCTTTCTATGAAGATAAAATTACTTTCTACACTTTATTTGTTATTTCTTTCCCTGAACCTTCTGGCCCAAATACCAACACCAGGGAATGAAGATGATTTCCAGGTTTTGGCTGAAGGAACCATGAACTGGAACGAACCCGGGCTATCGCCGAATCCACCTGTTAGAATTGCCGATGGCGGCCCTCTTGGGGCCGGGGATGCATACATGGAAGATGTTGCAACAGGCGTTGGCAGTGCAGGTAGCAGGGTCATCGTCAGGAATTCCACCCAATGGACCGGTGACATAAGCGGCTTTGTTGCCGTACAATTTGATGCCAGGGCTTCGAATAATGATCTTGAATTCCGGGTTGCAATAAATGGAGCGGGCGGACCAATATGTTCTTCCAATTCGGTAATCGTAACACAGGGATCCGGATGGAACACAGTAACGATCCCCATTTCATCTGCAGATATGCAGACAGTGGCTTCGAATTGCTGCGGAACAGGTACGGATGTTGATCTGACCCTGGGTGATGTATTCGAATTCAGGATCATCAGTGCCGATTTACCTGCCTACAGGGGGGATAAGATAAATGCTGTAATGGATTTGGATAATATCGCAGCGCTTACCACCCTGAGCACAGACGAATTTAATCGTAGTGATGATTTCCAGATTTCACCTAACCCGGGCAATTCCATTGTCACACTCCAGGTTCCAAAATTGGAAGATGACTATAGGGTCGAGGTTTTCGATGTACTGGGAAAACGGATTTTAAACAGAAGCATCAGCAGCCTGGAGACCCGGTTAAACGTCGCACCATGGAAAGATGGTGTATATCTGGTTCGTGTTTCAGGTGAATTCGGAAGCCAAACCAAGAGATTTATAAAGCAATAATTGAAAAAGTTGAAATATATAGAGCCGTTGCATAATTGTAGCGGCTTTTTTTTATTCCATTAACTGGTCCATCTCCTCGGTGTCTTCAGCTCGTTTTAAAATGGGATCAGGTAATGATTTCTTTGCTTTGGCCCCCATCTTTTTTAGTCGTTCAACCCTTGAGATAAGATTACCTTTTCCTTCCACCAGTTTATTCATGGCAGAGGAATAGTCAGACTTGGCTGAATCGATCTTTCGACCTATGCCGGTCAGGTCTGCTACAAGGCCTTCAAACTTATCATAGAGTGCTCCTGCCTGTTTTGCGATTTCAAGGGCATTCTGTTGCTGTTTTTCGTTATTCCACATCGAATCGATCGTCCGTAAGGTCGCCAACAGTGTAGTTGGGGTTACGATCACAATGTTTTTTTCGAAAGCTTTGGTGTATAGGCTGTTATCCTCGTTTATCGCAATGGCGAATGCCGGTTCAATCGGGATGAACATCAAAACGAAATCAGGAGATTCAATATCGTATAGGTCCTGGTAATTTTTATCAGAGAGCTGATCAACATGTTTTTTTATTGAAGCAACATGGGCCTTCAGATAGGAACTCTTATCATCTTCCTCCGCATTTATCAGCCGCTCATAATCCGTTAATGAGACCTTGGAGTCAATGATCATCTTTTTATCTTCTGGCAGATGCAGTACTACATCGGGCATTACCCTGGAGCCATCGTCTTTTTTAAAGCTCTGCTGAACGAAATATTCACGATTTTTTTCAAGTCCCGATTTCTCGAGAACTCTCTCCAGGACTAGCTCTCCCCAATTCCCCTGAATCTTGCTGTCTCCCTTCAATGCCTTGGTGAGGTTGGTGGCCTCCTTGGTCATTTGTTCATTCAGGTATTTGAGATCAGACAGCTGCTGTTTTAAGGCACCATGCATGCTGATGCTTTCCTTCTGGGTATCCTCAACCTTTTTCTCAAAGGTCTGGATTTTCTCCTGTAACGGGTTCAATATTCGTTTTAGCTGCTCCTTGTTATGTTCAGCAAATTTGGTCGATTTTTCCTCAAGTATGTTGTTGGCCAGAAGCTCGAAATCTTTGCGGAGCTGCTCTTGCTGCTTTATCAAGGCTTGATCACGTTTTTCGTTTTCTTTCAGCAAATGCTCGTATTCTGTAGATTTTTTTGATAATTCACTGTTAAGTATTTCTTTCTCCCTCCTGATAGCTTCACGTTCCAGTTCAATCTTCTTTATGTTCTCTTTGAGTTCTTCAATGGTATTACCCAATTGACTCTGCCTTTCTTCAAGAACACTCAGATCACTTTTACTTCTCAGCCTAACTATCAGCATACCGATATAGGCTCCTAGTCCTAAGGAAAAAATGATAGAGAGAATCAGTAAAAAATTATCATTCATGAATACAACCCTTTTCTCAAATATACATTTATCACCCCTCTCAAACAAGGGATTTCCGGCTTAGTTTTTAATGCGGAAGGAACGTCGTTTATCATCAAATTCAATCCGGTCTGTGGGGAAGAGTTTATCAAAGATACCCTCGGCAATAAGTTTATCAGGAGTGTCGAAATAAACCTTTTCAGTGGTCATAACAATGAGCTTATCAGAAAGCTGGATGGCGAGATCGATCTCGTGGGATGAGAACAAGATGCTCTTTCCGGCATCCTGTGTTAACGACTTCAGAAGGGTCAGGATTCTCGCTTTATGGTTGAGGTCGAGATGGGTGGTTGGTTCATCAAGGATGATTAGGGGGGTATCCTGGGCTAAAGCCCTTGCAATCATTACACGCTGTAACTGACCGTCACTGAGTTCAAAACTGCGTCTTTCTGACAGATCTTCCGTTTGTGTAATTCTCATCGAATTTTGAATTATCTCAAGATCCCTGTCCCCGAGTTGCCCGATCCAGTTGGTGTAAGGATGTCTGCCCAGGGCGATGATCTCACGAACCCGCAGTGTTCTCGAGGCCGGAGGGTCTGTAAGAACAATGCTCAATTCTGAAGCGAGATCGGCCGATGATTGTTGTTTTACTGACTTTTGATTGATAAGTATATCGCCTGAAAGTGGAGGTTGAACCTTACAAAGTGTTCTTATGAGTGTTGACTTACCTATCCCGTTCGGACCCACCAACCCGACAAGCTCTCCTGAATTGATCTTAAAATTGATCTGTTCGAACAGCTTCACGGTACCTTTCTTCGATCGGTAGCCGATGCTTAAATCTCTTGTTGTCAATGGTGATATGTTATCCTTAGCCTTCATTAAAAAATCATGTTCTTCTTTCTCACTAATAGCCAGATCACAACAGGAGCGCCCATCAAGGCAGTCACTGCGTTCACAGGCAGTGTATAGTCACTGCCCGGCAACTGTGCAATGCTGTCACAGACCAGCATGACGATAGCTCCAATTAAGACAACTGCCGGCAGGAGCAGTTTATGACCGGCAGAACTGAGTATTTGTCGGGCAATATGAGGGATTGCGAGCCCTACAAAGGCAATCGGCCCGGCAAAGGCTGTAATCCCACCCGCCAGAAGGCTGGTGGCCAGGATGATTACGAAGCGATTTTTCCGGACATTCATCCCCATGCTTTTTGCATAATGTTCGCCGAGGAGTAATGCATCTAACGATTTCAATGAATAGATACTGAGTATTACTCCCATAAGAAAGACCAGCGAAAGGATCGATACCTCATTCCAGGATAAGTTGCCAAGACTACCGAATCCCCAGAAAATATATTGTTGAAGCTGTTCGGCCGAAGCAAAATAAGATAATATACCAACTACCGCTGAGGTCAGGCTGGCGAACATCAGACCGATGATAAGAATAGCCATAGTATCTCGAATCCTCGCTGACACGATAACCACGGCCAGGAGAACTAAAAAACTTCCCAGGCTGGAAGCGATTATTATCCCCCATTTAGAAACGGCCAGGGCAGCAAGGAAACCGCTGATCAGGCCAGAGCCCATTATGAAGACAGCCACACCGAGACTAGCTCCTGAACTGATTCCCAATACAAACGGACCGGCTAATGGATTCCTGAAGAGCGTCTGCATCAGAAGACCGGAAATTCCCAGCCCGGCACCAACAATTACGGCCGTTAAGGCCTTAGGTAATCGATAATTCTGAATGATATAATTCCATGAATCTCTTTCAAGCTCTTGTCCGGTAAGACTGTAAATTACATCTTCTGGCGGAATACTTACCGAACCGAACAATAGGTTGGCTAAGAAGGCCAGCAAGGTCAATAATACCAGGATTAAAATGGATTTTGTCGCTTTTCTTCCGACCATTATTCGAGTGGCTTAAAAAATGTGGTTTCGTAGTCAGGAAGCAATTTGGGATGACAGATCTTGATGATATCCTTTAAAACCAGGTCAGGCCTTGAGGATCCGAGTTCATAATAAACAATTCCTCCCTTTTCACCGGTTGTATTTGCAAAACTCCAGACATTACGCTCTTTAAAGGCTTTGAATTGGGCATAGTGCGGATTGGCATTGATCATCTCGTCCAGGCTCTTGTAACTGCTGGGTGAAATCCAAATATCGGCCTGGCTGGCATGTTCCAGCACGGTCTCAAAACTCAATTCTAAGCTTCCTGTGCCTGCGCTGTCCTTCCAAAGGTAATTTGCACCGGCATCATTCAGAAATTGAGCTTCAGGACTATTCCCATTGGGAAGATACCAGACATCCCTGTAAACCGCCCCGCTCATTACGGTTGGCGAATTTTCAATACTGACAGCCATGGATTTCGCAGAGAGATACTGCTTTTCAATCTTATCGAAGATTGAGTCGGCCTCTTTTTCCTTTTCAAAGAGAACTCCAAAAAATTTGATCCATTCCGCCTTGGCAAGAGGAGATCCCTCAACCCAGTCACCGTTAAGCAATACAGGTATGCCTGCACGTTCAATCAGTTCATAGGGTTTATTTGAACCTGCCACATTAAACCCGATCACCGCCTCTGGTTTTAAATCTATAATGATCTCAGTATTCAGTCCTTCATTCGAGCCAAGTTCCCTCAGTTCATCTTTCCTTATCCGGTCGCGAACGGCTTCCGAAGAAATATAGTCCAGACCGGGAAAACCGATCAACCTGTCGGTAACATTCAATAGGTCTAGAGCCGGTAGATGCGTGGTTGAAGTGACTACAATGCTCCGCAGGGGGGTGAGGACAACAGCATCAAAGGCGTCCTTTGCGAGGGTGACGGAATCTGTATACTTTCTGTTTATCAATGCGTAAGTGAAGCTTTCTGTTGAACCAGGGTAGGTGTTTTTTACTGTCAGAGTTGTGATCCCGCCTGTTGAAGAGATACGGAAGCCTCCTGCATATTTTACCATTGGGGTATTCTCAACCATGGTTAAATCGGCAGATTGCCCTTCCTTTTTGCAGGCAAGCAGGGTAAGTAATAAAAAATAGAAAACGAAACGCAAGGCCATGAGGTTTACGCTTTCAAAAATACTATAATTGGCGGTTTAAAACGAGCCGGATACAGATTTATATGGGCTTAATAAGATATGGCCTATTACCGTGCACCAAGCAAACTTCTCACAATGGCAGGAATGCTTTTAGAGACATACATGGTTTTGGAGATCTTTAAAAGATCATTATCATCTGCAATCAACTCCTGCGGATAATAAGCCGGAATGAAACTCCGGTTCCCAGCGATGTCGTCAAGCGCTACTTCCAGCAAAGGTTCGGATGGGTCGCCCAGGGTCCCCAAATTGGAGATGTCCTCCCCGAGGTTGATGTCTGGAGATAAACCATTGTCGTAATCTGTGAAGCCAACCGAGTTGATCAATTTTAATACCAGGGGTTGCATAGCATAGGTATGATTCGGGTTTGCATCCTCACGCCCAAAATCAGGTGAATCATAAATAGTGATGGAGCCCTGGTATTTTCCCGTTGTTGTTGTACCTATCTGGACCACATCCACATAAGGGTTCAGACCATTGATCAAAAGCTCACTTGCCGAGGCAGAGCTTCCGGTGGTCAACACATAAATTTTACTAAGGTTTAAGCTGTTTAAAGGAGAACCATCGTCGTTATCGACAAAACGGTTGATAAGAATCTCAGGATTTTGCTGAAAAAACTGCTCCTGCAGATCGCTGTTCCATTGCTCTGTAGAAAAAACCTGACCAGTGAATTGTCCGGTGATCATACTCGAGAGCAATATCGTCGTATTTACGGATCCTCCGGGGTTATATCGCAGGTCCAGCACCAAATGCTGCACATTATTTGATAAGAAATTACCAAAAACAGAGTTAAGCTGATCGTCAAAATTACTTACAAAGCCATTGTACATCAGGTACCCTACATTTGCGTTGCCGACCGTAAACACGTCAGAGATGAAGATCGGGTTTTCGGTATAGGGGTTTTTGGTCAGGCTTACGCTGCTTCCTGAAGGAACAACACTGTCATCTTCAGGTTCTGGTGTTCCGTTATTATTATAGTCTGCCAGGTCGATGGAATAAGAATCCGGTGCAAGTAAACCCAGATAATTGTTGATCGTTAGGGGGGTTCCATCGATGCCGCTGAAAACATCCCCTCGTTTCAGGCCCTGTGCTTCGGCATCGGTGCCGGGCAATATTAAACGAACATAACCATAAAGGTCTGTCTCACTGCCGGGAACAAATCTTAAGCCAAATTTCATTCCATTACTTTTTGACACCCCGCTGAATTGCTGCTCAAGAGCGATGTAGTCATCCACAATCCAGCTGAATTTGTCAACTGTCGTTCTCTGGTAAATAAGATTCTCAAAAAGCTCCTCCGGAGCTCCGAAGCTGTTAAGGTAGTCACCGTATTCCTGGTCCGTGTCAAAACGGTCGTTGGCCAGGTCAGGAACATTGTCTTTATATAAGTAGATGGCATTCATCCCTTTCCATACAAAATCATTGATCTCACTGGCGAATACACCGTTGTCATCCCTGTCCTCAAAACAGGAGGTCAACACAAGGGGAAGAACGAATAACAAGACAAATTTGGAACCGATTTTCATAGCGTTTTTTAATTTGTTTAATAGAACTCTAAAAATAGCATCAATATTGCAAAATAAAAATTATTTTAAGGCTGTTGTAACAAAATTCAAGCTGTTTCGTCGTAATATCAAACAGCGCAAAGTAAGACCAACCAAAGAATGACACAGGCTGATTTTTTAAACATTGTAATGCCTTTCCAGGATAAAGTGTTCCGCCTGGCGAAAAGACTGCTGATCTCGAAAGAGGAAGCCGAAGATGCCACCCAGGAAATCCTGATGAAGCTTTGGCATAAGAAGGATCAGATGGGTCAGTTCAGGAATGTAGAGGCTTTCGCGATGACGATGACCAAGAATTTCTGCCTGGACAGGCTGAAATCCAAAAGCGCTCAGAACCTTAAGATAGTGCATAGCAATTATCAGGACGGGCGGACATCGTTACAGCGACAGATGGAGTTGCGAGACAGTGTAGATTGGGTAGGAAAAATAGTGGAAACCCTTCCTGATCAACAGAAAATGGTTCTTCAACTCAGGGATATTGAGCAATATGAGTTCAAAGAAATCGCCGATATTCTGAACATGAATGAAACCGCTGTAAGAGTGGCCCTGTCAAGAGCCAGAAAAACGATAAGAGAAACATTAACCAAAACCCATAGTTATGGTGTTCAGTGAGATAAAAAAATTAATAGAACGGTACGAAAACGCCGAGACTACCTTAAAAGAGGAGGATATGCTCAGGGAATATTTTTCCGGGGATGATATAGACCCTCGATTTGAGGCCTATAAGCCGATGTTCTCGTACTTTTCACTTACCCAGAGCGAGCAATTTACCAAAGACGTTCCATTAAAACCTGAGAGAACATACAGATTGTATCAATGGATTTCTGTCGCAGCTGTAGTTGTTATTATGCTGGGTTTGGTGTTCATAAATCCGTTCAGCACGACGCAAAAGACTTATGCCGATTTGAGTCCGGAGGAGCAGAGGGAATATCACGATGCGATGATGGCCTTTAACCTCCTGAGTTCAAATTTCAAAAAAGGCACTGACAATCTTAGCGCGATGACGCAATTATCAAGTGCTATGAAACAGGGTGAAGAATCTTTTACAAGGTTGACCGAATTTGACAACGCCACCGATAAAATTTTTAAATACGACTAAAACACAATTAAAATCAGAAAACATGAAAAAGTTAGTTTTTATTATAGCTCTAATTGTAGCTCCAATGGCTGGGTTCGGACAAAGTTTGTTCGATAAATACGAAGCCAATGACGATGTAACCTCCGTGGTTTTCACCCAGAAGGTTTTCCGGATGCTGGCAGAATTGAAATTGGATGTGGACGATCCCGAAGCTAAAGAAGTACTTGATATGGCCGCCAATATCACAGGTCTAAAAGTTCTGACTACTGACAACGAATCAGTTTCCGCCCAGATGAAGGCTGATGTAGATCGCTATCTTCGAAGTTCACAACTGGAAGAACTGATGCGCGTAAAAGACGGTGAGCAGACTGTGAAATTCTTTGTTAAAGAAGGAAAGGATGACAATCACGTGAAAGAATTGCTGATGTTCGTATCAGGCCTTAGTGAAGTGATGAAAGGACAGGATATAGAGATCAACGGACAAAAGAGAAAATTCGAAACTGTATTGTTGTCTCTCACAGGTGATATCGATTTGAGGCAAGTTTCCAAACTGGCGAATAAAATGGATGTGCCAGGAGGAAAACAGCTTGAGAAGGTTAATAAGAATTAAAGAATCAACCTGATATGCAATCAATCAAAAACGCTGTAATGGCTGTAATCCTGGTCATGGTCTCGTGGGGCTGTGACCAGGGTTTGTCACTTCAGTCTTATTATGTTAACAATCAGGAAGCTCCTAATTTTATATCGATAGATATCCCGGTTAGTTTCGTCAGCCTTGAACATGTGGAACTAACCGAAGACCAGCTGGAGGCCTATGAGTCTATCGATAAGTTAAATATGCTTGGGTTTACAAGAAAAGATGATAATGAAGAGGAGTACAGGGCAGAGATCGCCAAGGTAAGCGAGATCCTGAAAGATCCCAGATACCAAGAACTTTTCAGGGGAGGAAATAATCGTGACGGCCGGGTTGTAATTAAATACATCGGTGATGACACTACCATCGATGAGCTTATAATCTTCGGAAATGCCACAGAAAGAGGTTTTGCGATAATCAGGGTGTTAGGTGATAAAATGGATCCTTCAAAGATCATGAAGTTGGGAGATGTTGTAAATGAGATACAATCTGAGGAAAATGCCGTTCAGGACTTTATGAATTTCTTCAGCCCCACCTCAAAGATTGAACTGGATTCCCTTGACATGTAAGAACAGACAGTTATAAAGATCAAAACCCGCCTTTCTGGTGGGTTTTTTTATGATTTGGGATTTTTGGTCTTGACAAGAACAATGTATCCAAGAAGGATCAGAAAGCCCC
>JBFKFP010000042.1:0-19773 GCA_041618535.1 Flavobacteriaceae bacterium | reverse complement strand
TGCAGATGCGGTCAAGCAGCTCCTGGAGAGTAAAACAATTGCCAATGAGTACAGGGGAACCCTCAGCAAGATCGATAAGAAAAAATTCAAGGAAGAAATTAAGGCTTCCAAGGATATTGCAAAATCCATAGATGAGATCCTGGACATTTACCTTGGAAAGGTTGATGAGCGACAAGGTATCACCAGGAATCCCGATCCGAGTGTCAATCAGCGCATCGGGACAGCTTTTCGCTATGTGGGATCCAGGCAAAACGGGATTACAGCGACGGAACGCCGGCTCATGGAGCAGGCCAAAAATACGTTAAATGCGGCTTTGGAGAAAACGAACAAATTCTTTTCTTCTGAATGGAATGGGTATCGGGAGAAAATGGAAAGTATGAAGATCTCCCCGTTCAAAGATACGCAGGCATTCAAACTAGACTAAATAAAAAAACCGCTTGGATTTACCAAGCGGTTTTTTTATTTCTAATTGGTTTGTTCCTCTTTAAAACAGGAACCAGGTCTTACTCAACACGTTTTAATCCGTTGATATCCCTGATAATGATCTGTTTGCCGGAAGTTGAGATGAGGCCTTCTTTTTTGAATTGAGAAAGCACCCTTATGGCCGATTCGGTAGCTGTACCAACAATACTGGCATAATCCTCACGCGACAGTATTATGTTCAATGTTCCGTCGTCATTGCTGCCAAAATTCTCATAGATATAAACCAAGGTCTCCGCAAGGCGTTGCTTCACCGATTTCTGTGCCATGTTGACTATGATGTTATCGGCCTCTTTAAGATCATCGGCCATATCACGGAGTACTTCCATCGAGAAATTGTTATTCTTTTGAAGATCGGCAAGAATTTCGCGTTTGGGAATAAAACAGACCTCCATATCATTGAGAGCCGTGGCGCTGAGGTTGGCCGCTTCCTGGCCTATAACAGAGCGTTGGCCTAAAAGGTCTCCCTTAACAACCAATTTAACGATCTGGTCTTTTCCATTTGCACTTAATTTTGACAGTTTACAGATGCCATCTTTAATACAATAAACGCCATTTAAAATTTCACCCTCCTCGAAGATCAAATCGCCTTTTTTAATGATTTTGGAGGTTTTACAATCTGAAATACGTAACAATTCATCCTTCGTCAAAGCCTTTAGGGTATTGAATTGTCTAATTATACATTGCTCACATTTACTCATACCTATGTAGTGTACCCCAAAATTAATTAAAACATGACAAATATCATACTTTTAGCACATCGAAATGGAAACCTTTGCAATCGGTATATTTGAGCAAATAATGAAATGAGTAGTTCCAACTGCTATCACTGCGGTGATCCTTGTGTCCGCAGTCCAATTCTCTTTGATCAAAAGGCATTTTGTTGTGTTGGCTGTAAGACAGTTTACGAGATCTTCGCGGAAAATGACCTTAGCTGTTATTACGATCTACAGCAATCGCCCGGGGCAATTCCCGGTGAGATCGAAGGGAAATATGATTTTCTTGAGCAAGAGAACATAGTAGATAAACTCCTCGAATTCGGAGATGATTCCATACAGATCGTAAGCCTGTATGTTCCCCATATTCACTGTAGTTCATGTATATGGATACTGGAGAACCTGAACAAGCTGAACCCTGGAATAATTGAGTCCCAGGTCAACTTTGGAAAGAAATCAGTGAGGCTCACTTATAAGAAAGGCGTTAGCCCTCTTAAAGATGTGGTCTCCCTGCTCAGCTCAATTGGCTACGAACCTTATATAAGCCTCGAAAACCTTGAAGGAGGCAAATCAAAAATCGATAGACAGATCATCTATAAACTTGGAGTGGCCGGGTTTGCTTTCGGGAACGTCATGTTCCTTTCATTTCCTGAATATTTTGAGGTCGATGAATTTTGGCTCGAACAGTATAAGCACCTTTTCCGCTGGATCATGTTCGCATACAGCCTTCCCGTAGTTTTATATGCGGGCAGGGATTATTTTACTTCAGCCTACAAAGGGCTTAAGGCTGGGTTGCTCAATATAGATGTGCCCATTGCACTCGGCATCCTTGTGCTTTTTTTGAGAAGCACCACAGAGATCATGTTCGACCTTGGATCGGGTTTCTTCGACAGCCTTACCGGACTGGTCTTCTTTCTTCTGCTGGGGAAGTTCTTTCAGCAACGGACCTACGATTTTCTTTCATTTGAAAGAGATTACAAGTCGTATTTCCCCATTGCGATAACCAAAATTGAAAATGGAGCGGAATCTCCCTTACAGGTATATGAAATCAAGGAGGGTGACCGGCTGTTGATCAGAAATGAAGAGCTTATACCTGTAGATGGCATCCTGATAAAAGGAGATGCCATGATAGATTACAGTTTTGTCACCGGTGAATCGGCACCTGTACAAAAAAAATCTGGTGATAAACTTTATGCCGGTGGGAAACAGGTTTCGGGACTTATAGAAGTGGAGGCCCTCAGAACGGTTGAACAAAGCTACCTGACCCAATTATGGAGTAACGACGTCTTTAATAAAAATAAGGAGGCACTGTTTACCAATATTACCAATAAACTCAGTAAGCACTTTACAAGAGCTGTTTTACTTATCGCTTTTGTTGCATCCCTGTTTTGGTTCGTTTTCGATGCATCCAAGGTGATGAATGTGTTTACCGCCGTCCTTATAATCGCCTGCCCCTGCGCGATCGCTCTCTCCGCACCATTCACCTATGGAAATCTGCTGCGCATTTTCGGAAAACTGAAATTTTATCTGAAAAATGCCAGTGTGATCGAACAACTATCAACGATCGATACCATTATTTTTGATAAAACCGGAACTATTACGGCCAACTCACGCAGTGAAACTCAATTTTCCGGTGATCAACTAGATCAAGAGGAGGAAGTTTTGTTAAGAAGTACTCTTCGGGGATCAAACCATCCCCTTTCAAGGTCACTTTATGAGCTTTTAAAAGATAATGATATCCTGCCATTAACCTATTTTGAAGAGACCCCGGGATCTGGTATTGAGGCACGCATTAATGACCGGCAAATCAAGATAGGGTCTGCTTCTTTCGTCGGGGTGGATGAGAAGGATGAACATCTTCGTACTGAGGTTCATATAAGCACTGATAACAAGTATAAAGGAAAATTCACATTCTTTAATGCATATCGTCAAGGTCTCTCAAGGCTTTTTAATGATCTGAGCAAATCATACAGGCTTGCAGTTATTTCCGGGGATAATGAAGGAGAGCGGGAAAATCTTGAAAAATTACTCCCGGTATCAACTAAAATGATCTTTAATCAAAAACCGGAAGACAAGTTAGAATATGTGGCTTATCATCAAAGTGAAGGATCAAAGATACTGATGATCGGAGATGGGCTAAATGATGCAGGTGCCCTGGCGCAGAGTGATGTCGGGATAGCTGTATCTGAGAATATCAACGTGTTCTCACCGGCTTGCGATGCTATCCTCGATGCCTCTCAATTCGATAAGATCGAGGTTTTTCTTAAGGCATCTAAATCTGCCATCAAAATTATAAAATGGAGTTTTTTCTTCTCCTTCCTCTACAATATTGTGGGGTTGTATTTTGCCGTTACCGGACAGCTGGAACCTGTGATCGCTGCAATACTAATGCCTTTGAGCTCAATCAGTATAGTAGCTTTTACAACGCTCGCCACCAATATTGTTGGTAAACGGTTAAAGAAAAATCCGCTAACATGATAAATATCATATTTTGAACTTTTCAACCATTCTATTTTTGACGCGTAACATCAGACAGGTATGAGTGTTATCTACATCTTATTGGCAATAAGTATAGTCGTGGCTATTGTTTTTTTTGCAGCCTTTGTGATCGCTGTCAGAAGAGGACAATACGATGACAGTTATACACCCTCCGTCAGAATGCTTTTCGAAGACGAACTCGTCAAAAACAAATCAGAAGAATCTTTAGAAACCAACAAAGACTAATTTTTAATTACTATGGAAGTCCAACAGTTTTACTACGACAACAAAATTGTTAAAAAATTCCTCTATGCTACCATTCTGTGGGGCGTGGTAGGAATGCTTGTCGGCCTGTTACTGGCATTTATGTTTATTTTTCCGAATCTTACCGATGGCATTTCCTGGTTGAGTTTTGGCAGATTACGCCCTCTTCATACCAATGCGGTGATCTTCGCATTTGTGGGTAATGCCACCTTTGCAGGAGTTTACTATTCTTCCCAACGACTGCTTAAGGCGCGAATGTTCAGTGACACCCTCAGCAATATCAATTTCTGGGGATGGCAGCTCATCATTGTTGGTGCCGCTCTTACCCTTCCCTTCGGAATAACCACATCAAAGGAATATGCCGAACTGGAATGGCCATTTGACATCGCCATCGCTGCCGTTTGGGTGGTTTTTGGATGGAATCTAATAGGAACAATACTAAAGAGAAGGCAACGACACCTGTACGTGGCACTCTGGTTCTATATAGCTACATTTATAACTGTTGCAGTACTTCATATTTTCAACAGCCTCGAGCTTCCGGTAAGTGCCTTGAAAAGCTATTCGGTTTATGCCGGAGTACAGGATGCGCTTGTACAATGGTGGTACGGGCATAATGCTGTTGCTTTCTTCCTGACTACACCATTCCTCGGACTGATGTATTACTTTGTGCCCAAGGCGGCTAACAGACCGGTATATTCCTATCGCCTTTCTATTGTACACTTCTGGTCCCTGATCTTTATTTATATCTGGGCCGGGCCGCATCACCTGTTATACACAGCTCTTCCCGAATGGGCTCAAAACCTTGGAACCACATTCTCAGTGATGCTCATTATGCCATCCTGGGGAGGTATGATAAATGGTCTGCTTACCCTCAGGGGAGCCTGGGATAAGGTAAGGACTGATCCTGTTCTGAAATTTATGGTGGTGGCAATAACCGGTTACGGGATGGCGACATTTGAAGGTCCGATGCTCTCCCTGAAAAATGTGAACGCCATAGGTCACTATACCGACTGGATCATCGCGCATGTTCACGTTGGGGCATTGGCCTGGAATGGATTCCTGGCATTTGGTATGATCTACTGGCTAATCCCTAAACTGTTCAAGACCAGGCTGCATTCAGTAGGTCTTGCTAATTTGCATTTCTGGATCGGAACCCTGGGAATAATCGTGTATGCGCTACCAATGTATGTAGCCGGATTTACCCAGGCCAGTATGTGGAAGCAATTTAATCCTGACGGTACCCTGGTTTACGGCAACTTCCTTGAGACCGTTTCAGAGATCATCCCGATGTATTGGATGCGTGCCATAGGTGGCAGCCTGTATGTGATAGGAATACTGGTACTTGTATACAATATCATCGCTACCATAAGGTCAGGAAGCTCCGTTACCGACGAGTTGGCTGAGGCTCCTGCACTAACAAGAGTCTCCAGGCGGCGTGTTGCGGGAGAAGCCTTTCACACCTGGTTAGAAAGGCGTCCGGTTCAACTCACCGTATTGGCTACCATAGCTATCCTGATTGGTGGTATAGTTCAAATTGTTCCTACCATTATGGTTAAATCAAATATCCCAACCATTTCCAGTGTCCAGCCATACACACCTCTCGAACTGGAGGGCCGCGACATTTACATCAGGGAAGGATGTAATTCCTGTCACTCTCAGATGGTCAGGCCATTCCGAAGTGAGGTGGAACGCTACGGGGAATACTCGAAGGCTGGTGAATTTGTATACGATCATCCTTTCCTTTGGGGCAGCAAACGTACAGGACCAGATCTTCACAGGATCGGTATGAAATATTCAGACATATGGCATCTAAATCATATGTATGATCCACAAAGCACCTCTCCGGGATCAATTATGCCGGCATACCAATGGCTGATCAGGAATGAATTGGATAAATCACTGACTGAGAAAAAGATGGAGGTCATGGTTAAATTGGGTGTGCCTTATTCCGAAGATGACATCGCTAACGCTCAGCAAAGCATGCTTGAACAGGGTACGGTTATAGAGCAAAACCTATATGTCGATCCCGACTTTGCGGAAACTTACGAGGCCGACAAACAGGCGGGCGGAGCAGATTTCGTTGAGATGCGAAATCGAGAGATCGTAGCACTTATAGCTTATTTACAACGTCTGGGTACCGATATCAGGGTTGATGCCGAAGCTCAGGAACTGACCGTCAAAAACTAGATCGCCATGCTGAAATTCGTTAAAAACCATATGGAGAGCATTACCGGGATAGAGATCTATCCCATCATCTCCCTTTTAATATTTTTCTTTTTTTTCGTCATCTTGTTCTGGTGGGTACTTACCGCCAAGAAAGAGTATATCAGAAAAGTAAGTAATATCCCATTAGAAAACCAAAACGACAATAGATTATGAAAAGCCTGATTCCATCATATATACGCGTCCCGGTCATATTCTTTATCATCTTTGGCCTCGTTGAGTATTTCATTGAGTCGGGAGAACAACCGGCCTTTATTGAGTACCCGGCAGTTCTTCTGTTTCTTTTCCTTGTGTTGTTGATCCTGATCGCATTAGAAGCCATAATCGGCTCGCTTGAAAATGTTATGTTCCAATCGATGGATGAAGCCAGCAAGGCGCGTTATCTCGCGGCGAAGAACACAGGGCCGAAATTTGCCTGGATGGATAAACTTTATAAGTCCTTAACCAGGTCGAAGCCAATTACTGAGGAGTCTGAGATCATTCTTGATCACAATTACGACGGCATCAGGGAATTGGATAACTCACTCCCGCCATGGTGGCTGTACGGCTTCTATGCAACCATTGTATTTGCAGCGGTTTACCTGGTGAGATATCACATTTTCGACGGACCCGGGCAGGCTGAGGAATTGGCTGCTGAATATGCGGCGGCTGAAAAAGCCATAGAAGAGTATAAAAAGACTGCCAAAGACCTGGTCGATATAAACACGGTTGAATTGCTTACCGAAGCTTCCGACCTGAGCAATGGCAAACGAATTTTTGAACAGAATTGTGTAGCCTGTCATATGAGTGACGGAGGCGGCGGTATTGGACCAAACCTCACCGATGATTATTGGATTCTTGGTGGTGGAATAAAGAATGTGTTCAAAACCGTTTCAGAGGGAGGCCGCGACGGGAAAGGTATGATCGCCTGGAAACAGAGTTTGAAACCTGCCGAGATCGCTCAGGTTAGCAGCTATGTATTGCAATTCCGGGGAACATCGCCGGTAAAACCGAAAGAAGCTGAAGGTGAGATCTGGATAGATCCGGATGCAGAATCCATGTCTGAACCTGCAGAGGAGGTTAATACGCCGGCTGCCGACAGCCTGAATGTGGCTGCTGAAAGCGGTTCCGGCGGATCTTGATTGATGGGATGCTGTTGAATTGACCAATTAAACGCTTCAATTGAAATCAAAGAACGGTGCTTGTGGACAATAATGAAAATGAAGTGTTTAGAGATTCGATCGCAACCGTAACCGAAGAAGGAAAACGCGCCTGGATCTATCCGAAAAAACCTAGCGGACCCTTTTACGAAAAGCGAAAGTGGGTCAGTTATTTCCTGCTGGCTTTCCTTTTTGCAGCTCCGTTCATAAAAGTTAATGGTAACCAGTTCCTGCTGTTCAATGTTCTGGAGCGCCGATTTAATATTTTCGGCTTTCCATTCTGGCCACAGGATTTTCATCTCTTCGTGATCTCCATGATCATAGGTGTGATCTTTATAACCTTGTTCACGGTTGGTTTCGGAAGGATTTTCTGCGGTTGGATTTGTCCGCAGACCATTTTTATGGAAATGGTGTTCCGGAGAATTGAGTTCTGGATTGATGGAGACAGGAATAAACAGATGAAACTGGCCAGGCAACCATGGAATGCTGAAAAGATCAGAAAAAGGGTTTTGAAATGGACGTTCTTTGTCATAATCTCATTTTTAATCGCCAATATTTTCCTGGCTTACCTCATCGGTGGAGATAAGTTGTTGCGATACATCAATGAGGGGCCAGCCAATCATATGGGCACCCTGGTCCCGCTTCTCATCTTTACGGCTGTGTTCTATTTTGTATTTGCATGGTTCAGGGAGCAGGTTTGCATCATTGCCTGCCCTTATGGAAGGCTCCAGGGTGTGTTACTCGACAATCAGTCCATTGTAGTGGCCTATGACCATAAGCGGGGTGAAGGAGAAAATGGAAGAAAAAAATTCAGGAAGGGAGAAGATCGTAAGGCCCTGGGGCATGGTGATTGCATCAACTGCCTGCAGTGTGTCTATGTTTGCCCTACAAGTATAGATATTAGGAACGGGACGCAGCTGGAATGTGTTAATTGTACAGCATGTATCGATGAGTGCGACACCATCATGGATAAAATAGGCTTCCCCAAAGGCCTTATCCGATATGCAAGTGAAGCCAACATTGAAAGGAAGATAAAATTCAGGCTAACCGCAAGAATGAAGGGATATATTGCAGTTCTAACCATCCTTGTTGGCGTCTTTCTGGGAATGATGGCCCTGAGAAACGAGGTTGAGGCAAGGGTACTGAGATTACCAGGAACCCTTTATGAAAAAAAGGAAAACGATATGATAAGTAATGTGTTCACCTATAAGCTGATCAATAAAACGACCAGGAAAATCGAAGAGGTAACCTTCAGGTTACGCAAGGTAGAAGGCGAGATAAAGTTGGTATCCGCAACTGGTGAACTCAATGTCCCGGAACAGGGGTTGGCTGAAGGAACACTTTTCATAGAAGTACCCCAGGCCGAGTTAAAAGGAGACAAAAATAAATTCACCATTGAGGTGTTAAGCGGAGAGGAACTGATCGAGACCACTACGATCAACTTCCTTGGTCCGAGAAGTTATAATTAAAAAAACTGTTATGAAAATAAATTGGGGAACCGGAATAGTGATCGCATTCATACTTTTTATAGGATTTATCATGTTTTTCGTGATAAAGATGAATACGGACGAATACGATCATGATCTGGTTACAGAAGAGTATTACAAGGAAGAACTGGAGTATCAGAAAAATATAGACAAGGAGAGTAACGCCAGGAAACTGTCCACAAATGTAAAATGGGAAAAAACAACGGAAGGACTCCGCATCGAATTCCCTGCTGAACTCGATTTCAAAGAGATAAACGGTAAAGTGTTCCTATACAGACCATCTAATAAACAATTAGACTTGGAAGTGCCAATTTCACTGTCTAATCATTATTTGCTCATACCTGACGATAGTTTATTGGATGGTCGTTGGAACATTTATGTAGATTGGCAATATAAGGGAGTCGATTATTTATTCAAAGAGGAAATCTTGTATTGATCATGCTCTGGTCCGGATTTATACTGGGATTACTAGGAAGTATGCATTGCATAGGCATGTGTGGCCCAATCGCCTTTATGCTTCCTGTGGACAGAGGTCATTCCGGCCGGAGGATTTTCCAGATCAGCATGTATCATCTTGGACGACTATTCAGCTACGGCATTATCGGATTGATTTTTGGCTGGCTGGGAAAGAATTTTTCCCTTTTCGGACTTCAGCAACAACTTTCTATTCTTATCGGGCTGATAATGATTACGGCAGTTTTCTGGAACCCCAAATGGCTTTCAGGTTTCTCACTTACAAGGCCGGTATACCGGTTGATTTCTAAATTGAAGTCGGCACTTGGGGAAGCTCTTAAGAAGAAAAGTCCGGATATCCTGCTTACCATCGGCATTCTAAATGGATTTTTGCCCTGCGGCCTCGTCTATATGGGAGCTATCGGCTCGGTGGCAACGGCTACGGCCTTAAACGGGGTTTTTTATATGTTACTCTTTGGGGTGGGAACAATTCCTATGATGACCACCGCGGTTTATGCCGGAAATTTCCTGAATACACGCCTTAAAACTAGAATTAGGAAAGCAATCCCGGTCTTCATTGTGCTAATTGGAATTTTATTTGTTTTGCGCGGGATGGGACTCGGTATACCCTTTATCTCACCAGAACCTGCGGTCGATATGGTCAACGGAAATATGAACTGTCATTAAAAAAAAGAGCCGGAAACATTTCCGGCTCTTTTTCTTCAAAAGAATGTGGTTCTCACATTCCATAAACAAAATAATTACTTAAATCTTAAATGTCATGACCGGCAAAGTTGAATGATTTGCGAGGTCCTCTGAAATGCTACCTTCAAAAAAGTGGGCTAATCCGGTGCGACCATGAGTAGCAATTGCTATCAGATCGGCGCCTATTACGTTGGCATATGAGATTATTCCCTGCTCAACAGAGTAATCACTTACATAAGCTACTTTGTTCATCCCTTCAAGGTTACCCTCCGCTTTTTTCATAAATTCGGCAACGCGTTTCTCCATTTCCGGAGTGCTTCGGAAGCCGATATTGGGAAGGTTAACATATACCATATGTATTGTAGAACCCATTTTTCCAAATAACTCCTTGGCGTCGTTGTAAGGTTTCACGGAATCTTCTGAAAAATCACAGGCGAAAACCACGTGTTCAAAATCCATCAAGATTGGATTATGTTTTATCACAAGCACGGGGATTTCACTATGCCTGACCACCTTTTCAGTATTCGAGCCAACAAAAAACTCCTTTACTCCGCTGGCTCCATGAGATCCCATAACAATGAGATCAGCATTCTGTTCTTCAGCTACATCATTTACCTCGCTGAATACCTTGAAATGTTTAACTATAGGAGTAACCTTGATATTCTCAAGAAAATCTCTTTTTAAAAATTGATCAAATCTCTTCTCGGCCAGTTTTAAAAGGAAAAATGCTTTTGATTGTTGTTCACCAGTGTTCTGTGTCAAAATGGCGTCTGAGATCTCGAGCATATGCAAGGCCAGGATCTCGGCTTCATGTTTCTGAGCAATTATGGCGGCGGCTTCCAATGCATATTCAGAATGCTCTGAAAAATCAATGGGTACAATAATTTTTTTCATAAGTTTTACATTTAATTACCAGTTGTGAAACCGAGGTTTTCAAGGTAAATTTAAAACTATTTAATTGGATGTCGCTATTAGCACAATCATCTCTACTCAAAAATATCACCATTATTGCGGGAAAAAAATGATAATTGTCATTCGAACTCAAGAGAGAAAGGGTATATAGCAGATACCACTCATTTAAAAAACGGATTAACATGACTAAAACAATTGAATTTTATAATAAAGAAGGTGAAGTGTTATCAGGCCGGTTGGAACTTCCGGTAGACCGTCATCCCCATAATTTCGCAATTTTTGCACACTGCTTCACTTGCACCAAGAATCTGAATACAGTAAGAACCATAAGCAGGGCCTTAAGTTCTCATGGCTTCGGAGTTCTGCGTTTCGATTTTACGGGATTAGGACAAAGCCAGGGCGAATTCAGGGAGACCAATTTCAGTGGAAACATCTCCGACTTAATTCATGCTTCAGAATACCTGACTGAAAATTTTAAGGCTCCGGCCTTAATGGTTGGCCACTCGTTAGGTGGTGCAGCTGTTATTCATGCTGCCAGGCAATTGGTAAATATCAAGGCCGTGGCAACAATTGGTGCGCCTTCAAGCGCCGACCATGTAACCCACCTGTTCAAACGACAGATTGACGAACTGCGGTCTGAAGGAGAGATTGACGTTGAAATAGGTGGTTTTGAGTATAAGATAAGAGAGCAATTCCTGGATGACGTAAAGCGCCACGCCACCGATGAGATTGCGACAGGAATTAACAGCGCCCTTTTAGTAATGCATTCACCCCAGGATCATATTGTTGGGATTAAGAATGCAGAGGAAATCTATAAATCGGCTCGTCATCCGAAAAGCTTTATATCCCTCGAAGGAGCAGACCATCTTCTTTCCAACAGCCGCGATGGAGAATATACGGGGCACACTATTGCACAATGGGCCATGCGGTACATAAAAACCGATGAGGAACCCAAGCTGGAAACCGATCACCAGGTACTGGCCAGCCTCGATGCCGAGGATGGTTTTACAACAAGGCTGAAAGCCGGCCGGCATAATTTGACCGCAGATGAACCCATTCCCTTTGGAGGAAATGATTTCGGACCTTCTCCTTACGATTTTATTTCAGCTGGCTTAAGTGCCTGTACCGCAATGACCGTACAGATGTATGTGAGGCGAAAAGGCTGGTCTCTTGAGAATATTGAAGTTCACACCTCCCACAAGAACACCCATGCTGAAGATTGCAAAGAATGTGAGAAAAAAACTTCAAAGATCGATCTGTTTGAAAGAGGGATTAAACTGCAGGGAGAGCTCGATGAAAGTCAGAAAAAGAAAATTCTTGAAATCGCAGACAAATGTCCCGTTCACCGAACCCTTCACGGAGAAATTCAGGTAAACACTCAACTCATCGATGATTGAAAATCGTGTGTTTGAGCATAGTGTTTTACCAACCAGCAGCCTGATCATTCCCGTTGAATTTATCATCCCAATTTAAGAAGGTGAGCGAAGCCAAATGGGGTTAAAGCCTCCTTCAGTGACAAGGGAGATACGTCTCATTCTGCGTTTAGGAAGGATCGCGATGGCCAGTTCCGATCATCCATCAGACGACACCTTGAGGTCATCATAGGTCAACCTACAACATTCCAAGGTATAAGAACGGCCTAACCAGAATTAAAAAAATTCCATTGATCGGTAGTATTCTTTAATGACAGGAACCCATATTGGCTATTCCTTAAATTATAATTAACTTTCACACTAATAAATACAAAAACATCATGAAAAGAATTTGGATCTCATTATTGTCATTGACATTGATAGTGGCACTTGGCTGCAAAAAAGATAAAAAGGAAGATTCCCCGAAAGATAATGTAGAGGTTGAGACTTCTGCAGAAGAGGAGGATACATCCAGGCCCGGAGAGGTAGAGGAGAAAAAATTAACAGTTGCCCTAGATGCTAAAAGCGGAAGCCAGGCAAGTGGAAATGTCATTTTCAAGCAAGATAAGAATGGTGTGGTTACCATGATCGCGGTCATTGGTGGCCTAAGCCAGGGAGAGCATGCCATTCATCTCCATGAAAAAGCAGATTGTTCTTCAGAGGATGGAACCTCAACGGGTGGTCACTGGAATCCGACGGCTCAACCTCACGGTAAATGGGGTGCAGCCGAGGGCTTTCACAAAGGAGATATCGGTAATTTCACCGCAGATGCTAACGGAAATGGGACCATCACCCATATCACCCCTGAATGGTGCATCGGTTGTGAGGATCCCACCAAGGATATCCTTGGCAAAGCTATCATCGTGCACCAGGGTTCTGACGATTTCAAGACCCAGCCAACAGGTGCTGCAGGTGGACGAGTGAGTTGTGGTGGGATTATTCAATGATAAAATTATTTATAATTTCTTCTTAACCGTTCAACTCGCAGAATTCGCAGTTGACTTATTTGATATGGCTTGAGCACTGTTACAGACAATCTAATTACCCAATTTCAAAAAAAGAATGAAGCAGCGTTCGAGGCTATCTACAATCTTTACTTCAAGAGTATTTATGGTGTGGTCTTCAACATAGTCAGAGAGGACGGCAGCGCACATGAAATAACCCAGGATGTTTTTGTTAAGGCCTGGCAGAAGTCTGAGACCTATTCGCCGGTTAAAGGACGAATCTTTACATGGTTGCTGAATATTGCCAGGAATGCCGCAATAGATAAAATACGCTCCAAAGAATTTCGTAAAAATAAACAAAACCTTAATGTTGATTTTTTCGTAGATATAGTTGAGGGGCATCATAACTTGGATCGCACAACGGATAGCATTGGAATTAAAACTTTTGTTAGCAGATTGACTGAGAGTTGTAAACGCCTGATAGAATTTTTATACTTCAGGGGATATACCCAGAAAGAAACTGCGGAAACCCTTGAGATGCCGATAGGTACAGTAAAGACAAGAAATAGGAAATGCATGAATTCACTGAGGGATCTGCTAGATATTGATGAAGGCTGAAGAATACATAGAATCCGGATTGCTTGAATTATACGTCGCTGGTTTGTTGACGAAAGAGGAAAATGAAGCGATTTATAAAGCGATGCAAGACCATCCTCAGATCTACGATGAAGTTCAAAAGATCGAGGCAGCCTATTTGCGCTTATCTGAAGCTGTTGCTCCTGATATCGAGGCATCTTTTGACTCAATAAAAGGCAAAATCGGAGATAGATTTGGAGACTCCCCCATTAAACTTGAGAAACGAAAACCGCAATGGCCTTCTTATATCGGCTGGGCAGCCTCCGTTTTTCTGGCTGCGGCCCTAATTTGGGTAGTGGGTGAAAGAGAGCAACTATTGAGAAAGATCGAAACAGTAAATTCAACAAATCAAACTCTTGAAGAGCAGATTCAGCTTGCGCAATCAGATTTAAAGGAAGCAGAGCGACTTCTGGAAATTTTAAGGGATAAGGATATCCTTTCCGTGCCACTTTCGGGACAAGTCGCTTTTCCTGAAGCCTATGCTACGATCTATTGGGATAAATTAAATGGCTACGTATTACTGGATGCTCAAGGATTACCGGAACCTCCGGAAGGAAAGGTCTACCAGCTATGGTCTTTGAAGCTTAATCCGCTTCAGCCCACAAGCCTCGGTGTGATCTCAAACTTCAGCTCTGATTCGAATAAAATTTTTGACATTGCCAATCAAAATGAATCTGAGGCATTCGGAATTACCTTAGAACCCGAGGGCGGAAGTGATTCACCAACACTGGAGCAATTATATACTTTGGGTGCTGTACCCTCCAGTCCATAGATTTTGTACGGATTACCGATCATTTCCTGATTGCTTTTTTACATAAATTAAAAGCCCCTGCAAAAATTTACAGGGGCATCCTTTAAATGTAATCCTAAGAATAGAATTAACTAAAAAACTAATAGGTCATTCAAATCGGTCTTTAGCTTGATCAAAATGTGAAAACCGCTGCCACGCTTATTGATGAAATACTTCGGTGGGAAAAGGAATAGGCCCTATGAGCCATGGAGTAATCGATAGGTTCCGGTTCTATATCGAAGTCACCACTCTCAAGATTCAATGCGTTTTGAATTAAGAAGTTAAGCTCGATAAGTCCTAAATTCCAGGCACATCCTAAATTGAGGCCCAGGGATTCACCAAAAACTTGGCTTCTTAATAGATCCACTTGATTATCTGCCCAGAAACTTAAACTTAATGAGAAGTCCTGTTTATCATAACTGGTTAAAACGGTCTCGAAATCAAGCTCTTTGTCTGGCTTAACCGCCTCCCAATTAACTTCAATAGCTGGTTGGGAATTCTGGCCTGAAACCTCTGAGCGTCCTAACAGGCATACCAATATGGCCAAAAAGAAGGTTTTGTAGCTCATTATTCCTATATCTTTTGAATTTCTTTTGAAATGACCGGACCTAATTCAAATTCAGTTCCTTCGAGTTCCTGTCTTAATTTCTTTACACGCACCTCGTCTCCGGTTGTTTTGTATATCTTCAGCATGTGGTAAAGGGCCATCGGTTCAAATGTTTTATTGTAAACTTTGTTATCAATAATTTGCAAAGCGCGTATATGGTCACCATTAAGGAAATGAGTCCAGGCCAAAAGGTCATATGACGCCGTTGTGGGCCTTTCATCAACCTCATTCTCTGCGAGTTGAACTGCCAACTCAGTTTCAGATAATTCTTCGGCCAGCAGGGGAATACTGTATGCATTATACATTTGCTGATTGTTTTTGACAATACTGCCCATGTATTGGTTTATTAATGATTCTTTAAGCTTTTCGTTGCCCATGTATGCAGCAATTTCTGCCTTCAGAACCAAATAATCGGGTGATGCATTATAATTCGAAATATCTTCCAAAACCTCTAATGCCTCTTCAGGTTTATCCAGGTGAGAATAAAGAATCCAGGCAATTCCTTTTTTGGAATGATGATTAATGGGATTTAATTCAAGGCTTTTCAAATGATATTTATAAGATTTTTCAATCTGACCATCATGACCGTAAAAGTCAGCAAGGTTTGAATATGTCCACTCCTTCAGGTTTTTATTATTCATTTCCTCGGCTTTATCTCTCGCTTTTTCCAGATAGTCAATCGCTTTTCCCAGATTTCCGACGCGATCCTGCCATTTAGCCATTCTTATGAGGTAATCAAAATCCTTTTCGTCCTGAAAGGACTTGAGATATGTTTCGGCCTTATCATTCTCGCCAAGGTCAAATAAAACATCAAACAGCATTTTTTCAGTAGCCTCGAGATCCTCTCCGTTTAATTCTGCCATTTCCAGATATTCCAGGGCCCTTTTAAATTTATGTTGAGACATCAGGTTCGATGCCAGCATCCGAAGATATCCGGCATTTTTAAAATTGGTTTGCTCATTTGCGCGAAGGAGTAAATCATGAGCCGTAATCAAGTGTTTCGATTTACCGTTCAATCTAAAGAGATCGGTCTCTGCTATCGACATCTGAACCATGTAGGGAAATTGATCAGGCTTTATTTCAAGTTTATTTGACCAAAAATCGATTTCATTCGTTACGAGTTCCCTGTATTGGTCTGCATCCTGGGAAAGAAATTGCTGATATGCGGTTTCATCTAAAATTGAATTACCATTCAGGTTACAACTTTCGAACATGAGAATAGAAAGCGTAGCGACTATGATGTAGAAGTTATTTTTCATAATGAAATTAGAGTTTAAAGAATTTATAAAAAGGGCATACTTTGGGGGAAATATGCCCTCGGAATCAAACTACCAAGGGGTAGCCAAGTAGGGAAATGAAGTTGAAAATGATTTATCATTAGAATCAACATGATCATCAGACAGACCGGGATTCTCGCTAAAATCCTCACCGCCAAAGATCAGAAGCAGTTCAACTGTAATTACATCGTCGGCAAGTGCCCTGCCGGTAAGTACGTTTGTTCCGTCAAAGAATGTTGTTGTTCCATTCAATGAAACATTCAGTACATCTGTAGCCAGTACACCCGAAAATGAAGCCGCATCTAATCCCAATGCATTCGTGTCACCGGCATTGTCGTAAGCCGGGCTAAGAGCTTCCAGGTTTGACTGGAACATGGGTTGAAAAATGCTTCCCTGTTCAGCAGGAACAGTAACGTTAAATTGATCTTTGGATGAGGAGGACACAAATACGGTGTTTACCGCCGGTCTTCCCATTTGATCCATCTGTTGATATATCCCGTTAAAATCGGGGCCAGACTGTTGTACAATCGCATCATCATCATTTGAACATCCCATGACCACTGTTATAATTATCAAAAGACTTACTATATTTTTATATGTTTTCATATCTGTTTTTTTTATTGAATTTGTTTAGACTCTACCCAGGTATTTACCGATCCGCCGGTTCCTATAAGGCTTTTTGGTACTTCCACAACAATTGATAAGACATTTGTTCCAGCAAAAGTATCTGATCCCGGGTCGTTGAAACTCGTGGCATTTCCTGAAATTATTTCGGAGTACCTGGCGAAATCCATAAAGAATGGATCATCGCGCGGACCGGCAAAAGCAGTGATCCCTGAATCCGATCCGATTATTGCAGTATCGCCGTAAGCTGTGATATCTACCACTACCTGAAAAGGTGAATTCTGCAATATACTGCTGCTTAAACCAGCCTGAACAGGAGCTGCCGGGCCAAAAACATACATTTTTCCGTCCCTGGGGATGGCCTGAATTACCAGATCTTCGATAAAGTCATTATCATTGTCGATATTGAATTCAATAAGGATATTTTCATCGAATGCTGCAGTTGCTGTTGCTCCGGGGCTCAGAAGACCCTTTAAATTTGCTACAAATACAAGGTTATCAGGGTCTTCACCCTGAAAGGCATAAAAATCAGTTATGTCACTCGATCCGCCTTGAACAGCAGGAGCATCAATATGATCTGCCGCGATGCCCAGGATACCTATTGCTATTAAGGCAATCATTATCATGGAACGTTTTAGTTTTTTAGTCATAATAAAAAGTTTAAAAGTTTATAAATTGTTTCATTCACCCATACTTACGGAAAATCGAAGGGGTCGGTTTTGTTAAAGTTTTGTTAATGCAATTACAGCTGTTTAATTTTACATTCTCTTTTTAGACCCTATGAACCCTTCTGCAAACGGATGGATCAATAAACTTTTACGCACTTTGTTCAATGACAAGGACTATGCGGGAATTGGACTTTCCGGACTTTACGACGAGCTCCGCAAAAGCGGATTTCTTTATGGGAGCAGCATGATGGTGGCGGCCAATTATGTTGACGGAAAAGATCTCACACAGGAAGAACTAAGCAAGATCAATCTTATAATTGCCTTGAATTGCGCCTATAAGAACAGTAATTGCGGTCAGCCCTTCATAATGAACCTGATAGAATTCTACAAGGCTATCAATCAGGAAAAAACGAACCTTTTTGATGACCTCTTCGGGAAAAAAATGGATGCAGTGACCCTGGAACGTATCATTCACCGCCGTGTACAGATCGATCCTAATTTACTGACTAAGAACTTCAACTATTTTGTAACCAATGCATTGCTTTTCCTTGATGTTCTGGCCTATTTGCAATTCTTAGAAAACGATGAAATTTCGGAAGATTATTTAAAAACATTTGAGGCCACCATTGAAGCAGTGACCTATGAAATGCTCAGGTCCAAATCTGAACGGACCACCTATGACATCAACCTGATGGATCTTATAGAGGCTTCGCTGCGCTACCAGGATTTCAAACGTATTGATTATGACATGGCCATACGTCATGTCAATAATGTCCTGGAACGCAAATACATTTTTGACATAGCGTGCATGACCAGTTGGTCCGATAAGACCATTGATGAAAAAGAGCGTCTTTTTCTCTATCAACTGGGAACAGACCTCGGACTAGACAATAATTCCATGTCGGAATCCATTAATGAGTTGAATGGCTTTTTTAATCATTATGAGGAAAATATAGGAGTTTTGAATTCTCAGAATGTGATTAAAGCATTTTATGATAACTCAAGCCGAATGGTCTCGAAACTTCTTACACGGAATGCAAAACGTTTAAGAAGGGAAATCAAGGAAAGTAAGGAGGTAATGCGGTTAATATCAAAATCAACTGTAAAGGACCTCAGTCCCGAAGAACAGAAACAACTGCAGGAACAGCTTCTGGATATTTTTAAGACCATCCCCAGCCTGGCCATCTTCATGCTTCCCGGCGGTGCCTTACTTCTACCTCTTGTGATAAAGTTTATACCGAGCCTCCTGCCCTCGTCCTTCGATGATAATCGCATTGAGGAAGACTGATGTAACATTGGAACGAATTGAGCAACTAATAATAAATTTCGTCCTATGCCAATCAAAAATCATTACCAAACACTGGGTCTGGATAATTCTGCTACCCTGGATGACATCAAAAAGGCCTTCAGGCAGAAAGTAGCGCAGTATCATCCGGATGTGAACAATTCGGAAGGGGCTGAATCCCGCTTTGGAGAGGTTGTAGAGGCCTTCGACATACTTTCAGACGAGGAAAAAAGGTCTGCCTACGATACCATGCTTAATCAGGAATTGAATGCCGAACCACTTTACCCTGAACAGGAAATGGTGCTTGAGGAGTGGGGCTCAAAATCAAAAGAGCACTCTGAAAAGTATGGCCGTATGAGTCTTGAGGACCTGCTGATGCTTGGTTTTATTGCTGAAACCGGAGTGGTTGACGGACTCCTGGATTCTGCCGGTGATATTATAGACTCTGCAGCAGACGCCATGGATGGTCTGTTCGACCTATTCTAACCAATTTTTGAAGTCCTTGACACGTTCGCGCGCTACTATGACATCGTTTTCCTTGTAGTGATTCAGTTTAATCTGCAGGCGTGAATTGGTATAGCTTATCATGTCCTTAATGGCATTCATATTGACATAATACTTCCTGTTAATCCTGAAGAACACATCCGGATCCAATTCTTTTTCAAGCGCTTCC
>JBFKFP010000041.1:0-19777 GCA_041618535.1 Flavobacteriaceae bacterium | reverse complement strand
GTCCTCAACACAAGACCCACATACTGTATCAAATCCGCCACCGTCATCACTGTCGTAATAGTAGTGCCCGGTAATGGAAGCTCCTGCCTGGAGTTCGGCGTTGAATTCAACCAGGAGGGTTGATGTACTGCCGTTACCCACTATATCGTCATTATTCAATACAATATTCTTAACCATAAGAATATCATCATTATAAAAAGTATGTCCGTTAAATCCTAAATTTCCCTTTACCACAAACAGACCATTATTGGTGTATGGGCCATCCAATACAAGATCCTGGTGTACATAAGTAGAACACAAATTAAACAAGGAAGATCCTCCGCCGGTATGAACCTCACCAGCATCAACGATCAGCAATCCACAGTTTGATACTTCATTTGAAATCTGCGCCCCGTTCTTAATTAAGACATATCCACCTTCGTAAATGATCATTTTGGCCTGACCGGTAATATTAAGGTCTGCACCGTTTTCAAGTTGTCCGATAACGTGAATCTGTGTAGCTCCGTTTGGTTGTAATTGACCAGGAACCCTGAAAAATCCATTTTCATGAACATAAATCTTAGTATCATTGATACCAGGATTTACAGCAAAATCTGCGGTTCCCTCGATAACCAGAGTGGCACCCCCTGTAAAATTCGGGATAGTCCCGGTAAACGAAACACCTTCCGGAATATATAAAGTGCCTTTAAACTTTGCAGCACCAATGGCATCGGCATTATCAGCAAGGATACATACCGTTTGACCTATCTCTACAGAGGCAGGCGGTGCAATAGGCACGCCAAATGCATCTTCCCATCCGGATGCTGTATATGTATATGTACAAGTTGCTGGAGCCCCGGGAGAATTGAAGGTATTCCCGTTACAGGTCTGTGCCATCGCACCGATTCCTGTTAGGAGCATTACTAGGAGTAGTAGTCTTGTTTTCATAAGTAGGTTCTTTTAAGTTTTAGCCAATTGGGGATTAACTGGTGTAAAATTATTGTTAAGGAGAGGATTTCTGAAAGTTCACCGATAAAACGGTCAATTATTCGTTAATCTTCGGTCGGAAACGATAAAATGAATCTTTGTTCGATGAATAACATTTATCCTTCGACCGATGACATTCCTGTTTCGACGATTAACTACCATTAAGTCTCTTTTCTTTATCATAACCTCCTGTTTTATAGTGTTTTAGATTTTATTGGTCTATTTTTTGTACATCTTCAAATATTTAGACACCTGTTCCAGGTTTTAGTCACCGCTCAGGTGTGGACAGAAAAAGTTTGAACCGACACGCAGAAATATCGATCATTTGATTAGAAAGGCTTTATTTTCAGACTGAATTAACTTTAGGGAGCAGTTGTAAATCCCGGAATGAGGAGAAATTGAGTTTTGAACCTAAAATTCAAATCTCAAAATAAATTGTATATATTTGATAATCAGCAATATAATAACGTATTGCAGAGCTATTGGTCCCGCTTAAAATCAATTAGTAATAGATCCTATTATATTAGACGATTTTTCCTACAAATATGAGCCTGCAATCATCTATGGGATCAGGGCGCTTAAAAAATCCTCCATTTCAGATACCAATCTGATCTCTATTGACCCAGGCTTAGTGGTAATGGTATTGTATTTAGAGATATATATTCGGCTGTAGCCGAGCTTTTCAGCTTCAGAAATGCGCTGATCTATCCTGTTTACCGGCCTGATCTCGCCGGAAAGGCCTATTTCTGCTGCAAAACAGATATTGGTTGCAATAGGATCATCGGAGTTTGAAGAAAGAATTGCTGCCACCACCGCCAGGTCTATAGCCGGATCATCAACATTCAGTCCGCCGGTTATATTCAGGAAAACATCCTTGGCCCCTAAACGGAAACCGGCTCTTTTTTCAAGAACAGCCAGGAGCATATTAAGCCGCTTTGCGTTAAATCCGGTTGTACTTCTTTGTGGTGTTCCATAAACCGCCGAGCTTACCAGGGCCTGTACCTCCACCAGCATAGGCCGCATCCCTTCCATGGTAACCGCCACCGCATTTCCGCTCAGGGCATGTTCTTTTTTACTGATCAGCACATCACTGGGATTATCTATTCCCTTAAGGCCGGAGCCTCTCATTTCGTATATCCCGAGCTCATGGGTTGACCCAAAACGGTTCTTATTGGCCCGAAGTACGCGGAAAGCATGGTTCCGGTCCCCTTCAAACTGCAGGACCGTATCTACCATGTGTTCCAGGATCTTAGGACCTGCTATCTGGCCATCCTTGGTAATATGACCTATAAGGACCACCGGTGTATTGGTTTCCTTCGCGAATTTTATCAATTCTGAGGCACATTCACGGATCTGTGAAATGCTTCCTGCGGAAGATTCGATATAATCGGAATGCAGGGTCTGGATGGAGTCAATCACGACGATCTGTGGCTCAATATCCCTTATATGACTGAATATATTCTGTGTTTTGGTCTCAGTCAGGATATAGCACTGATCGCTTCTGTCATGAATGCGTTCGGCCCGCATCTTGATCTGCTGCTGGCTTTCCTCACCTGACACATAAAGCGTTTTAAAGGGTAATTCAAGACCGATCTGCAGCAGCAGGGTGCTTTTCCCTATTCCCGGCTCACCGCCCAGCAGGGTTACAGATCCGGGAACCAATCCACCGCCAAGAACACGATTGAATTCCTTGTCATGGGTTCTGAACCGGTGATCCTCGCTTAATTCAATTTCCTGGACCCTTTTCGGCCTGGATGCTCGCCTGCTTTTTACCGCTTGGTCCTTCCAGTCGGCTTTTTCCGGTTTTTGAATGATTTCTTCGGCAATGGTATTCCATGCCTTGCAAGAGGAGCACTGTCCCTGCCATTTGGCGTATTGCGAGCCACAGCTCTGACAAAAAAAAGTGGTCTTTACTTTTGCCATTTAAAATCCAAAATCGGCCTTTATAGCATCGGCTTTTTCCAGCATCAGGTCTTTGGTGATTCCCCCTATTTCATTCAGCACATAGGCTGAGCGGTAAGTTCTCATCGCCTTTTTAGGTTCTCCGGTCTCCTCATAAAACCGGGCCAGGTAATAATTGCCCAGCAGGGTGTCTGGATACTCCTTGCGGGCCATTTTCCCCAGTTCCTCGTAATACTGGAAGGTTTTATTCTTTTCTATAGCGGCCTCTATAGCCTTAAAATCATTGATCAGCACTTGTTTCTCAAGGCCGAATTGCTCATTGATCATCTGGTATTTTTCCTTTAAATAGGTGACCGGAGAGCTTTGCAAAGGCAATATTTTCTCGGTGAACTCTGCCTTACTGATAGGCTGGAACACGTAGAAAATGCTTTCTAAGGCCTTTGGAAGTGCATGGGCCGGACTGGTATAGTGGGTAGGCCCTTCCATATAATCGAAGGTATAATTGAAATTGTTGTTTTCAATAAGGCTCAGGCTCGAATTCAGGGCCTGTGCATCTTCCCTGACCGGTTTCAGGTCTGAATCTGATGTGCAGAGATAGTAGAATGTCTTACTTCCCAGATTTTGTAAACGTTCAGGCAAATAGGTCAGTAAATCCGGCCCCAGTAACGGACTGATGGTGATATAGGCCTTAAAGATCGGATTTTCCTTTAAGAGAAAGTAATTGATAAAATTTGCCGATTCTCCGTGACCTACGGCAACCTTGAAATTAGCAATCCGGTAATTGCTTATAAGATGCGGCATCAATTCCATCCCAATAAATTCAAAGAACCTGGCACCCTCTTCTATTGGAAGTGAATTTTGTTCTGAGTAGTAATTGTCCCTGTCCCTCGAATCAACCTGGTTGATACCGACTACAATTACTTCCGGCATATCCTCCCAGTATGAGTAATAATCGGTATGGCCGGCAGTTACTTCAAACAGGTAATCTCCGTCTAATACAACAAAAAGCGGATAGGATTTCTCTTTGTTGGCTTCGTAATTCCGTGGAAGCTGAATTTTGATTTGCCTTCTCTCCCCCAGTTTGTAGGAATCAAATTCTTCATATATGGTCTGGGCAAAAGACCAGCTGAACATCAATTGAAGAATCAACAGGATAATTAGGTTTTTCGTTTTCATAATATCTAGATTGGGATCACAAGTTAACTAAAAACAATGAAACAATCCCTTGATCAGGCCTTTTGGCCTGTTGGTTTATTCCGCCTGTTATAAAGGGGTAAGTAAAGGAGTGACAAGCCACCAAGTACAATGATCATCAGTGTTTGTGAGGTCCACATTATCCAGCCGAAGGCGATGCTCGGGTCTTTCCCGATCCCGAAAAGTGTAAAAGCGGCGAATACCGCTACCGGGTACGACCCTATTCCGCCATTGGTAGCCGCAATGCTGAAGCTTCCTGAAATAAAACCGATAAGGATGGCCGCAAGGGGGATATTCGATGTTTCTTCAAGGGTGAATGAGGTAACGTAAAACATCATAATATACATCAGCCAGATAAAAAGTGTATGCCCGATAAATGCCCATTTATACTTCATCCTGAAAATACTCATAACGCCTTCGATAAGACCAGAGATAAAATTTCGGATTCTTTTTGCCAGCCGGGAACCGCTTTTACTGACAAATCCGTAAAACAGCCATGCCAAAACAAGCAACAGCCCAATTCCAAGGGCTATTTTCAATGCATCAAATCTTTCGTTGAAGAATTGCCAGATAAATTCAAACTCCAGAAATAGCGTTATCATTATGATCCCTGACATGACAAGCATATCGGCTACTCTTTCGGCAACAATGGTCCCAAAACCCTTCTCAAAAGGCACACCCTCATAATTCGCTATGATAGAGGCTCTTGATATTTCCCCGGCCCTCGGAATGGTATAATTTATCAAATAGGCCGCAAATACAGCCATAGTACTATTTGCAAACCGCAGTTTATATCCCATTGGCTCAATCATATACTTCCAGCGGTACGCTCGCGACAAATGGCTTAGAATACCTAATACCACACCCAACCCAATCCAGGTATAGTTGGCGTTTCGGAAGTATTGAACCAGTTCGGAAAAGGTGATTTGGGAAATTGAATACCAGACCAGGCCAATTCCCAAAAGCAGGGGTAATGTAAGTTTGAGAATGGTTCTAAGCTTGCTGCTCAACTGCCTATTTTAAAAGATTCGTGTTTTCGTCAGGAAAAACCAGGGCCGGTTTAAATGATTTGGCTTCTTCAATATCCATGATCGCGTAAGTGATCAGGATTAGGGTATCCCCTACCGACACCTTGCGAGCTGCAGCACCATTCAGGGTGATTTCACCACTTCCGCGTGTCCCGGGAATGACATAAGTCTCGAGTCGTTCTCCATTATCGTTATTTACGATCTGTATCTTCTCTCCCTGGATGATATTCGCTGCGTCCATAAGATCTTCATCAATGGTCACGCTACCGATATAATTGAGATCGGCTCCGGTAACTTTGACGCGATGTATCTTCGACTTAACAACTTGAATTTGCATAGGGCAAAGGTAATTAATTTAGTGCGATGTTATCGATGAGCCGGATGTCCCCGGCGTAGGCTGCGATAAATGCTCTGTACTCTTTTCTCTTTGATTTTCTTCTAACCGGTTTAAGGTTCAAGGCGTCTGCCACGATGAAATACTCCAATTCCAGCTGATCATTCGTTTCGAACTCCTTTTTAACCCAGTTCGTCAATTTAGCAGCACTTTCTGTGCCAAACTTCTCCCTCGCTTTTCTCAGGGTTTTGTAAATGAAAGGCGCTGCTTTACGGTGGGTTTCTGACAGGCGTTCATTGCGGGAACTCATGGCCAGGCCATCGGCTTCTCTTTTGATTTCACAACCTATTATCTCAACCGGCAGGTTCAATTGTCTGACCAGGGCCCTGATAATCAGTAACTGCTGAAAGTCCTTCTTTCCAAAATATGCCCTGTCGGGATTCACGGCTTCAAACAATCGTCTTACCACAGTGGCAACCCCGTCAAAATGGCCTGACCGGTATTTACCTTCCATTTCACTTTCAAGACCACCAAAATCATACTCCTCAGCCTTTACGTCTTCAGAATAGAGATCATTTACATTCGGGGCGTAGATGAGGATATGTTCTTCGGAAACGGTTTTAAGCAGATCCCGGTCGCGCTCAAGGGTGCGCGGATATTTATCGAGATCCTGTTGATTGTTGAATTGGGTTGGATTTACAAAAATACTGACGACGCATTTGTCGTTTTCAGAAAGCGCCCTGCTTACCAAAGAAAGGTGTCCCTGGTGAAGAGCTCCCATGGTCGGCACAAATCCTATTTTTAACCGAGATTGTCGATAGCCATCTAAAACGAGACCTAATTCATTCTTTTTCTGAAAAACCTTCAAATCGGGAGAAAATTTTAACCGTGCAAACTTAACATAATAGAGCTAATTGGCCTTAATTAAATACTGTTAATCTGCATAATTTTTGTAGTTTTGCATGTTTTTAAAGGAAACCCTAAGCGGATTAGTTTATGAAAGATAAGAGAATATTGTATGTGTCATCCGAAGTTGTGCCTTACCTGCCAGAAACCGAAATCTCCTCCATGTCTTTTGAGGCCCCGAGAATGGTTAACAAACAAGGCGGACAAATACGTATTTTCATGCCGCGTTACGGCAATATAAACGAAAGACGCCACCAGTTGCATGAAGTGATCAGGCTCTCGGGAATTAACCTTGTGATCAACGACCTAGATATGCCCTTGATAATTAAGGTGGCATCCATTCCGAAGGAACGAATTCAGGTATATTTTATCGACAATGAAGAGTATTTCAAAAGAAAGGCCACTCTCACCGATGAAGACGGAAACCTGTTCCCTGACAATGACGAAAGAGCAATCTTTTTTGCCAAGGGAGTGATCGAGACCGTTAAAAAACTGAATTGGGCCCCGGATATCATTCACGTCCATGGATGGATGGCTTCGTTATTGCCGCTCTATCTTAAGGAGTATTATAAGGATGAACCCTTATTCACCGAAAGTAAAATTGTGACTTCGGTTTACAATCAAAGTTTTGATTCAACGTTAAACAAACAGATGATCGATAAGGTGAAATTCGATAATATAGATGACAAGGCGATTTCCGTGCTTGCGGAACCCAGCTACATCAATATTATGAAGGTCGCCATCGATTATTCCGACGCCCTTATCGTAGGTTCACAGGATATTCCCGCTGAATTGACCAAATATCTGAAAGCAAGTAAAAAACCTGTGCTTGGCTATCACGATCTGGAAAATTTTTCTGAGGCCTACACCGAATTTTACAAAACCAAAGTCTTAAGTTAATCTACCCATGAGAATAAAGCGATTTCTAAGCTCGCCCATATTCATCATTCTGTTGATTGCCTTAGGTATAGTGTCCTGCGATAAGGACTTTGCTAACCTTGGCACAGATATAATAGGAGATGTGAATTTTGCAACAGGGAGCATTACCTATCCGGTTATTACCTACAACCAGGATGTCGGCCCGGTTCAGTCCAACGCCCTTCCTGCATACTTGTTAGGATATAACAATGACCCGAACTTCGGTGACTTCACTGCAAGTTTCGTCGGACAAATAACCCCTTCCGATTTTAATCTATCCTTTGGTGAAAACCCTGTTTTGGACTCTGTGGTTCTATACATTCCTTATTTCACCAGGCTCATCGACACAGATGCTGAAGGCAATAACACTTACCTGGTCGATTCCATCTTTGGAAACAGCCCGATCAAGTTGTCGGTCTTCAAAAACAATTACTTTCTGAGGGGTTTTAATCCAGGTGAAGGGTTCAATAATCCATTAACTTACTTCTCAGATAAGACAACTTCCGACGGATCATCGATCAATGACCTCGATCTGGAAGGTGAACTGCTTTATGAAAATGATGCCTTCCTTCCTGACGAGGAACAGATAATTCTGACCACTTACGACGAAGAGCTGGACTCCACAACAATTACCTCCCGTTTGGCTCCCGGGATCAGGGTGGTGTTGAATAATCCAAACGATCTCTGGGAATCCCTGTTTTTCGAAAAGGAGGGGGAGCCGGAGTTGAGCAATCAAAGTAATTTCTTGAATCATTTCCGGGGACTGTACATAAAGGCCGAGGCAACATCTGAAAATGGCACCTTAATGATGTTGAACATCGGGTCTAATGCTTCCCTGACTCTTCATTACACCAGTGATGTTGAAGAAACTTCAGATGACGGTGGCGATTCTGAGGGTTCAACGGAGCCCGGCTCTGTTACCATGAGTTTTAACGGCAACCTCGTAAATTTTGTTGAGGATAACTTCATAAGCATCCCACCGGGAAATGATGTGGAAGGCGACGCCCAGCTCTTTTTGAAAGGGGTTCAGGGCAATATGGCAATTATTAACCTATTCAACGGAGATGAAAACGGGAATTCCCCGGAACTGGATGATTTTAAGTCGAACGAATGGCTGATAAATCAGGCGGATATCGAATTCTACGTAGACCAGTCTGCCATGCAGGGTGAAGAACCTGATCGTGTTTATATTTACAACCTGGAAACCAATGAGCCTTTGGTGGATTATATCCTGGATCAATCAGCAAGTTCTACGCAGGTCAATGCGAAGGTGGATCACTTGAAACCGCTATTCAGGGTCGATGATCTTCCCGATGGAGAAGGTATCAAGTACAAGATCGAAATAACCGAACACATCAATAATCTTTTTCTCAGAGATTCTACAAATGCTAAATTAGGTCTTGTGGTAACCACCAACGTAAATTCAATAGAAAATCTAACCCTTCAGTCGGCAAATGGCCCCGTTATGGAAACCGTATCGGGTTACTTTCTCTCTCCCAGAGGAACGGTTTTGTTAGGAAACAATGCTGCAGATGAAGACAAACAGGTAAAACTCAAAATTTATTATACCGAACCTGAAAATTAATTGAAGTATGTGTGGCATTGTTGGATACATCGGGCATCGTGAAGCCTATCCTATCATTTTAAAAGGGTTGAAGAGGTTGGAATACCGCGGATATGACAGTGCCGGTATTGCACTTTATGATGGATCCGACATCAAGCTTTCAAAAACCAAGGGAAAGGTTGAAGATCTCGAGAATAAGGTAAAAGCCGAGATCACTACAAAAGGAAATCTCGGAATTGGCCATACAAGGTGGGCCACTCATGGTGTCCCGAACGACATCAATTCTCATCCGCATTATTCAAATTCGGGCGACCTGGTTATAATACATAATGGCATTATAGAGAATTACGAGTCGTTAAAGCAGGAGCTTGAATCGCGTGGATATAAATTTGTCTCAGACACCGACACCGAAGTACTGGTAAACCTGATTGAGGAAATCAAAAAGAGTGATGATATCAAGCTTGGAAAGGCGGTACAGATCGCCCTGAACCAGGTTGTTGGCGCCTATGCTATCGCGGTATTTGACCGAACAAAGCCAAATGAAATTGTAGTGGCCCGTCTGGGCAGCCCACTGGCAATAGGCATAGGGGACGGCGAATTCTTTATCGCCAGTGACGCCTCCCCGTTTATTGAATACACCAACAATGCCATTTACCTTGAAGACGAAGAGATGGCCGTAGTAAGGTTAAACAGGGAAGTTAGAGTCAGGAAAATCAAGGATGACTCCCTGGTCAATCCCTACGTCCAGGAACTTCAGCTTCACCTTGAGCAGATAGAAAAGGGCGGCTTTCCGCATTTTATGCTTAAGGAGATCTTTGAACAACCCCACGCCATTATCGATACCTTCAGGGGAAGGCTTCTTCCGGAAGAGGCTATTATTAAAATGGGGGGCGTTGAAGACAACATGAAGAAATTCCTTGCCGCCAAACGCATAATTATCGTTGCATGCGGAACCTCATGGCATGCAGGACTGGTGGCCGAATATATCTTCGAGGATTTGGCGAGAATTCCGGTTGAGGTGGATTATGCCTCAGAATTTCGATACCGTAACCCAGTGATCACTGAAAATGATGTTGTAATAGCGATCTCGCAGTCGGGAGAGACAGCAGATACACTGGCTGCCATAAAATTAGCGAAGTCCCGGGGTGCCTTTGTATTCGGAGTATGCAATGTTGTAGGCTCTTCTATCGCACGGGAAACTCATGCGGGCGCCTATACGCACGCAGGTCCTGAAATTGGTGTTGCATCTACTAAAGCCTTTACAACACAGATAACCATTTTAACGATGATCGCCCTTCGAATGGCTCGGGCGAAAGGGACCATTTCAAGCTCCGAATTCAGAAAGCACCTCTTCGAACTTGAGACCATCCCTGAAAAGGTTGCCGTTGCACTGAAGACCGATTCAATGGTTAGACAGATAGCTGGAATTTACAAGGAAGCCAAAAACTTTCTGTACCTGGGGAGAGGATATAATTTTCCGGTAGCTCTTGAGGGCGCATTAAAATTAAAAGAGATCTCTTACATACATGCAGAAGGATATCCCGCGGCCGAAATGAAACACGGCCCGATTGCCCTTATTGATGAAAATATGCCAACAGTCATAATCGCAACCAAACTGGGCCATTATGATAAGATAGTAAGCAATATCCAGGAGATCAAATCCCGCAAAGGCGTGATCATTGCCGTTGTAACAAAAGGGGATGTTACTGTAAAAGAGTTGGCAGACCATGTTATCGAGGTTCCAGAAACACTGGAATGCCTTTCACCATTATTAACTACCATCCCGCTTCAGCTTCTTTCATACCATATAGCTGTCATGCTTGGCAAAAATGTTGACCAGCCCAGGAATCTTGCCAAGTCAGTGACTGTAGAATAATTCTACTTCTTTATCAAACAGAGAATTCAGTAAGTATTCCTTTGCGTAATGTAAAATCACGCGTCTTACAGGTCCCTTGATTTTATTGGGATGTCGAGCAATTAATTTTCGTATATTTATTTATCTTGCCTAAAGAATAAATTGAATAATACTAACTAATACTCGAAATGAGAACTATTGCAAAGATTTTTTTGCTGCTTAGTTGTGTTTACAGCTATGCGCAGACGACCGTTAACGGAACCGTTAAAGATGATTCCGGACAACCTCTACCCTCGGCAAATGTTATTGTAGTTGGCACCTCCCTCGGAACGGTGGCCGATTTTGACGGCAACTACAGCCTGACGGTAGATCTAACCCCGCCGTTTCAGCTTCAAGCCAGCAGTATCGGATTTGAAACGGTTACCGTGGACATCACAACCAGTCCGCAGACCGTAGATTTTATTCTCAAAGAAGGGACCGAGCTGGATGAGGTCGTAGTTTCGGCCTCACGAACGCCCGAGCGAATTTTTGAATCCCCGGTAACCGTTGAAAGGTTTGGTTTGAAGGAGATCAAAACTACTGCAAGTGCCGACTTCTATGACGGCCTTGAGAACCTGAAAGGAGTGGATATCAACACCAACAGTTTAACCTTTAAATCGGTTAACACCCGTGGCTTCGCGACTTTTGCGAACACACGTTTTATGCAGCTTGTTGATGGAATGGATAACTCGACACCGGCGCTGAATTTCCCGATAGGAAACCTTGTGGGAATGACAGAGACCGATGTCCAGAGCGTTGAATTGCTGCCCGGCGCCGCATCGGCGCTCTATGGTGCGAACGCCTTCAACGGTATTTTATTTATGCGTAGTAAAAATCCTTTCGATTTCCCAGGCATAAGTGGATTTTACAAGCAAGGGATCACTTCTCAGGAGGCAACCGGTGACAACACATACAGAGACTTCGGGATACGTGCCGCTCATAGGTTCAATGATTATTTCGCAGTTAAAGTCAACTTTGGCTGGTTAAAAGGTACTGATTGGGGAGCTGTAAGCGAGGTGGATAGAAATTCAAATGGAGGAACCAGAGCCACTAACCTGAATTACAACGGTATAAATGTTTATGGTGATGATTACGGCATCAATATAAGGGCAGCATCAGGAGGCCTAGGAATCGTGCCTGATGTTGAGGTAAGTCGTACCGGTTATAACGAAAGTGACCTTACCAATTTCAATGCCGAAAGTGTCAAGGCCGATTGGGGCCTGTATTTCCGGCCCTGGGCAAATGATTTTGAGATCCAGTACGTTGGAAAGGTAGGAACCGGATCCACCATCTACCAGGGAACCAACCGCTATTATATAGATGGGTTCACCCAGCAGCAGCATAAGCTGGAGGTACGGAATGACAACTTCTTTGCCAGGGGATATGTAGTTGCCGATAAGGCAGGTAATTCGTATGACATGGTATTCACCGGGATCAATATCAACCGGGCTCATAAGGGCGATATAGAATGGTATGGCGATTACATCAACACCTATGCCGGAGCTACCTTGAGCGGGGCAACTGACGACCAGGCCCATGCGCTGGCCAGACAGGCTGCAGATAACGGAAGATTTGAACCGGGTAGCCCGCAATTCCAGTCTGCTTTCAACAGAAGCATCAACGATCCGGATCTGAGTACGGGTTCGAAATTCCAGGATGCTTCCAAATACTACCATTCGGATTTAAATTATAATTTCAGCCATCTGATCGATTTCGCTGATATCCAGGTTGGAGGCTCATTCAGGAGATACGAGTTGAACTCATCCGGAACCATATATACCGATTTCGATTCGGGAATTAATTACCAGGAATTCGGGATTTATACTCAAATTCAGAAATCCTTCCTTGAAGAAGACCGGTTGAAGTTTACCGGGTCCATTCGATATGACAAGTCGGAGTTGTTCGATGGTTTCTTCTCCCCGAGGGTGTCGCTCGGATATACGGCTGGAGCCGATAAGAACCATAATATAAGAGCCTCTGTTCAGACTGGTTTCAGAAACCCTACAACCCAGGATCTCTATATCGGTCTTGATGCCGGATTGGCAATTCTTGTTGGATCGGCTCCGGACAACCCGGAACGTTATTCCAGAGCTTATGATGTTAGTCTTTCAGGTCAACAATTAGGAGCGCCTGCTTCGGTCACTCAAACGGGTGAAGCGGCATATTTCAACTCTTATTCTGCAGCATCGGTCCTGGCCTTTGCTGCCAGTGGTAACCCGGCAAATCTCGTAATAGGAAATCCCGAAATCGTGAAGCCGGAGAAGATAACTTCATTTGAAGTTGGATATCGCGGAAAACTGAACCGTACTGTTATCGATCTTTCGGCTTATTACAACAGTTACAGCGACTTCCTGGCCAATGAGGCGGTTATCGCCCCTTTGTATGGTACTGTAGGTGATGGATCCCTATCGGTAGCTGCATTGGCTAATGGCGATTCTGTTACGTACCAGACCTATACCAATTCAGATGTTGATGTGAATTCTTACGGAGGATCTATTGGTGTTTCTACCAAGGTATTCGGTAACTTCGATCTGAGTGCAAATTACACTTATACCAAGCAGGATTTTGACGATGAAAAATTCCCTGATTTCAGAACAAACTTCAACACTCCTGAACACAAGGTAAAAGCCAGTTTCGGAAATACAAACCTGTTCGAGAATTTCGGCTTTAATACAAGCTGGAGATGGAGTGACACTTACTTTTGGCAGGCAGCCTTCGGAGACGGGGACATTCCTTCATTCCATGTGGTTGATGCGCAAATTAACTATACGGTTCCCAGCCTGAAAACAACTTTCAAGGCCGGCGCGACCAATTTGCTTGGAGATGAATATTACACCGCTTTCGGTACAGGATTTATAGGGTCTATGTATTATGTCTCTCTTGTTATAAATAACCTTTAATCAATCCAACATTTCAGAATTATGAAAATCAAATATATACTGTTATTCTTCTTACTCATAGGGCTTTACGCCTGCGAGTCTGACGACCAGGGGGACGTTGTGGAACCCGAAGTTGAACTGACAGCCGGTACGGCTGATTTTTCCAGGTTTATTTCACTTGGAAACTCTCTTACTGCCGGATACACTGATAATGCACTGTTTATGGCAAGTCAACAAAATTCCCTGCCCAATATCATGGCAAGGCAATTTGCCCTTGTCGGTGGCGGGAGCTTTACCCAGCCAATGACCAACGATAACATAGGTGGTCTTACTTTGGGTGGTAATGTCATTGCCCCACCACGGCTGTATTTTGATGGTGCCGGACCTGCATTGCTACCGGCTGTCCCTACCACCGAGGTCTCAAACATTTTAAGCGGCCCCTTCAATAACCTGAGTGTTCCGGGTGCAAAAAGTTTTCACCTGCTGGCCAATGGGTATGGAAATATTGCCAACATTCAGCTCGGGCTGGCCAATCCTTATTTTGTCAGAATGGCCTCCAGCCCTGATGCAAGCGTCATTGAAGATGCATTGGCCCAGGCTCCAACTTTTTTCTCTCTTTGGATTGGAAATAACGATGTGCTTGGTTATGCAACCACCGGAGGTGATGGTTCTAACCCCATCACCGATCAGGCAACCTTCTCTACCGTTTATACAACAATTGCCGGCGCCTTGGCGCAGACTGGTGCAAAAGGAGTTTTGGCCAACATCCCCGATGTAGCCTCTGCCCCGTTTTTTACAACTGTGCCTTACAATCCACTCGATCCGTCTAACCCGGCCTTCGGACCACAGATTTCCGCCTTGAATGCTGCATACGCCCCACTCAACGCAGCCTTTGACTTTCTTGGAATGCCGGAAAGAAAGGTCCAGTTCTCACCTACTGCCGCAAGTCCGATCGTTATACATGATGAATCACTACCGAATATTGCGGTTCAATTGGCACAGGTGCTGCAGGGAGGTGGCCTGGACCCTCTTACAGCACAGTTACTTGCTGCCCAGTATGGACAGTCTAGACAAGCTACTGAAGATGATCTAATGCTTTTGACCTCATCTTCGGTGATTGCCACATTGAACCAGGATTATTTCAATTTCCTGGTTGGCCTGGGAGTTCCTCCGGCCACTGCAGGACAATTAGCTGTTAACGGTATTACTTTCCCTATGGAAGACCGATGGGTCCTCCTGCCTTCTGAGCTGGATGAGATCAAGATAGCCACAGAGGGTTACAACTCAGTTATTTCATCTATCGCTTCAGGGGGAGGATACGCCTTGGTTGATTCCAATGCCTTACTAACAGAGCTGAATTCCGGTGGACTGTCATCGGGTGATTTCACCCTGACTTCTGATCTTGTGTTGGGAGGTGCATTTTCACTGGACGGAGTTCACCTCACTGCGAGGGGGTATGCATTGATCGCAAACGAGTTTTTAAAGGCTATCGATGCCGCATACGGCTCAACCTTCGAGGACTCAGGAAACCTTATTGATATCGGTGATTATCCTACCAATTACTCCCCTCTCCTGAACTGATAGGGAGTTTTGGGTAATATGATAAAAATGGCCCGGTTTAACGACCGGGCTTTTCTATTGTTTTGGCAGAATTTAACCGGAAAATTACCCCCGGATTTACCGTGGTAATTTTAATTTGAAATATGATTTATTTTGAATTAAAAAATATATCTTTGCAGCGCGAAAAACAGAAAGATTTTTCGTCCGTATTTGCAAATAATAAAACACAGCACTGATGTCAAAAGTTACCGGAAAAGTTGCACAAATTTTAGGAGCGGTTATCGATGTTGAATTCGAGGCCGGAGCCGAACTTCCCAAGATTTATGATTCCCTTGAAATTAATAGGCCTGATGGTTCAATACTGGTCCTTGAAGTTCAATCACATATCGGTGAAGATACTGTTCGTACGATTGCGATGGACTCATCAGACGGATTGAGTCGCGGAGTTGATGTGATCTCAACCGGGGCTCCCATTCAAATGCCTGTTGGTGAAGATATCTTCGGGCGGCTATTCAATGTGATCGGAGATTCAATTGACGGTTTGGGTGACCTTCCTAAAGCGGGCGATAACGGTTTGCCAATTCACAGGCAGGCGCCGCCATTCGACGAATTGTCCACCGAAACAGAAGTATTGTTCACAGGGATCAAAGTAATCGACCTTGTTGAGCCCTATGCCAAAGGTGGTAAAATCGGGTTATTCGGTGGTGCAGGTGTTGGAAAGACTGTATTATTGATGGAATTGATCAACAACATCGCCAAGGCCCACGGTGGTCTGTCGGTATTCGCTGGTGTTGGAGAGCGTACCCGGGAAGGAAATGACCTTTTAAGGGAAATGCTTGAATCTGGAATTATCAAATACGGTGACGATTTCATGCACTCGATGGAAGAAGGTGGATGGGATCTTAAAAAAGTTGACAAGAAAGCGCTGAAGCAATCGAAAGCTGCCTTTGTATTTGGACAGATGAATGAACCTCCTGGAGCACGTGCCCGTGTAGCCCTCTCCGGACTTACTATCGCAGAATACTTCCGTGATGGTGCAGGAGACGGTCAAGGCAAGGACGTACTTTTCTTTATCGATAACATATTCCGATTTACCCAGGCAGGATCTGAGGTGTCGGCCCTTCTTGGTCGTATGCCATCTGCGGTGGGTTACCAGCCAACGCTTGCCACAGAGATGGGTGCAATGCAGGAAAGGATTACTTCTACCAAAAAAGGATCTATTACATCGGTTCAGGCGGTTTATGTGCCTGCGGATGACTTGACAGACCCTGCACCGGCAACTACATTTGCCCACCTTGATGCTACTACGGTACTTTCAAGGAAGATCGCGGAACTAGGTATCTATCCTGCTGTGGATCCACTTGATTCTACTTCAAGGATTCTTACTCGTGAAATCCTCGGTGAGGATCACTACAGCTGCGCGCAGCGTGTAAAAGAGCTGTTACAGCGGTATAAAGAACTACAGGATATCATTGCGATCCTTGGAATGGAAGAGCTTTCAGAAGAGGATAAACTTGCTGTCGGACGTGCACGTCGCGTACAACGTTTCCTTTCCCAGCCTTTCCACGTAGCTGAGCAGTTTACAGGCATGGCCGGTGTCCTTGTCGATATCAAGGATACTATAAAAGGATTTAACATGATCATGGACGGTGAACTCGATCATCTTCCGGAAGCAGCGTTCAACCTTAAAGGAACTATTGAAGAGGTAATTGAGGCGGGTGAGAAAATGCTCGCAGAAGCATAAAAAACTTAGTTATGTATCTTGAAATCGTAACTCCTGAAGCTACTCTGTTCAAAGGCGAGGTCACCAGCGTTGCCGTACCCGGGGTACTAGGTGAATTTGAAATGTTGAACAATCACGCCCCCATAGTCTCGGTTCTGAAGGCAGGTCATGTGAAAATCTATGGTGAAATTGAACTGGATGAAGAAGTGGAGGATCGTTTTACAAAAGGAGATCGCGGAATGTGGCTTCCCATCAATTCAGGAACCATAGAGTTGAAAGACAATAAAGTTATAGTTCTGGCCGATTAGAGGCTTTTAAAAATCAAATCAAAATTAAAAGCGACGCTACTACGGTGTCGCTTTTTTTTTACAGAATGTTCACCCGTATCTTCTTCCAAAGCCTTACCAGCAGAATGGCTGAAATCAAGGCAAGGCCCGATAAAAGGGCCGCATTGCCATAGTTGCCATAAATCCAGTTCCCTGTTGAGAACATTAGGCTGTAGATCAATACACAACCTACAAACATCGCCAGGATTCCTGAGGGTACGCTCCACTTCTCCTCTGATATAACGATTTCCTGTCTGTTAAGCCTCGCTCTCTCAATTACCCTTGACCAACCCGGTCCGCCAGGCTGAGTCTTGTTATAGAATTTTAAAAGCACCTCATCTTTTTCAGGCCCGGTAAGCAAAGTGGTTAATACCCAAAAAACGGTTGTTACCAGCACTATTAAAGGGAACCTGGCCCAAACAGGCATCAATCCTTCTTCGCCAAACAGGAAATCACCTAATCCGGTTAGATGAATCAACAGGGAAATAATTCCTGAAACGAACATAGCCACGATCTCACTCCATGCATTTATGCGCCACCAGAACCATCGTAAAATAAAGATAAGCCCCGTTCCTGCGCCAAACATCAGGATAATGTCAAACAACTGCAACGCATTGGTCAGGACTAAAGCGAAAAGGGCGCTCAATACCATCAGAACTACAGTGGAAATCCTGCCCACGAGTACCAGCTCCTTTTCCGAGGCTTTTTTATTGACCTGCTGCCTGTAGAAATCATTCACCACATAGGAGGATCCCCAGTTTAGATGAGTGGAAATAGTGGACATATATGCTGCGACCAGGGATGCCAATACCAGTCCTAACAGGCCGTGAGGCAATTTGGTTAACATGGCCGAATAAGCCAGGTCATGACCTAATTTATCATCGGTCACATTCGGAAAGGTTTCCTGAATGCTGGCCAGGTCGGGGAACAGTACCAGGGAAGCCAGGGCAACGATTATCCATGGCCAAGGACGAAGGGCATAGTGCATGATATTAAAGAAGAAAGTTGCTCCTATGGCGTGATTTTCATTTTTGGCTGCCAGCATTCTCTGTGCGATATAGCCACCTCCCCCGGGTTCAGCCCCTGGATACCAGGAACTCCACCACTGCACAGCCAATGGAATGATCAAAAGTGTGATCAGAGTTTCAGTATCATTAAAATCAGGCAGAATAGACAGTTTTGTGCTCACTACTTCATGCTGAAGCAACTTGCCCAACCCGCCTACTTCGGGCAGACCCACTAAAAAATAAGCCGCTCCAATGGCACCGGCCATAGCGGTGAAGAATAGAATGAAATCGGTGTATACAACCCCTTTAAATCCTCCCAAAGCACTAAAAACCACCGTGATAACGCCGGCATAGATCACCGTCTCCCAGGGCTGGAGTCCCAGCATAATCCCGCCGATCTTAATGGCAGCAAGGGTCACGGCAGACATCGCCATGACATTGAAGATTATTCCAAGGTAAATGGACCTGAAACCCCTCAGGAACCTGGCCGCAGCTCCTCCATATCGAAGTTCATAGAATTCTATATCAGTATTGACACTGGACTTTCGCCATAATTTCGCATAAACAAATACTGTTAATAGGCCTGTTATGAGAAAAGCCCACCATACCCAGTTTCCTGAAACACCGTTGGTCCTGACTATATCGGTAACAAGATTAGGTGTATCTGTTGAAAAAGTAGTGGCTACCATAGAAACTCCAAGCAGCCACCAGGGCATATTACGCCCTGATAAAAAGTACTCAGATGCGTTCTTGCCCGACTGTTTACTCACGTAGATTCCTATGGAAAGAGTAAGAACAAAGAAGAAGATAATTATCGAAATGTCGAAGGTTGATAGATCTACCATGAATAATTGAATCTGAATGCTGCCCAAGTTAATTTATTTTACCAAGAATTCTTGAATTTTCGTTACTTCAAAATCCAACTAAGCCAATTCCTTAATAGGTTTGTAATTCCGATCATTTTCAACTTGGTATTCCATTTAAATTATTTTCAATGCAAAAGCATCCATGTCCAAATTTAGAGTATAACGAACCCGGGAAGTTTGAAGAGACCCGCTTCGAAAAAATTCATAATGTCATTTTTAATTCTTCTGAAGAAGGCTCAGTTCTGGTAGCTCGAGAGATAAAAGACCTCATTGAGGAAAAGCAGCGCGAGGGGAAAAACTGCGTTTTGGGCCTGGCTACAGGTTCCTCACCGATACGGGTTTATGAAGAATTGGTAAGGATGCACAAAGAAGAGGGATTGAGTTTCAGAAACGTGATCAGCTTTAACCTGGATGAATACTATCCTATGGACAAGGGCAATATTCAGAGTTATCATTATTTTATGCATCTCCATTTATTCGATCATATCGACATTCCAAAAGAGAACATCAATATTCCGGATGGGACGATTCATCCCGATGAACTAAGGGAATATTGCATCGAATATGAAAACAGGATCGAGAAGGCCGGCGGACTCGATTTTCAGTTGCTTGGGATTGGAAGGACGGGACACATAGGATTTAACGAACCCGGGTCGCATTTCAATTCAGGTACACGTATTATTACATTAGACCATATTACAAGGGTGGAT
>JBFKFP010000040.1:0-20215 GCA_041618535.1 Flavobacteriaceae bacterium | reverse complement strand
AGGCCTGATCTGCTCGACGAGGAAAAGGGATCTGATTAAAGCATCCTTTCCACCTTTGAAAATAGGCTTTAAAAACTTGAACTAAAAAATATCTGACGATTGCGGATATGGAATAAATAATTATCTTTGCACCCACTTTCGGATTAACCTCTGGCGAAAACCGTGAATGTTATTTCGAATCAACCATTAAAGTATATAAGATGGAATCTTTAGTAAAATTTGTTCAGGACGAATTTGTATCTCGCAAAGACTTCCCTGATTTCAGTGCAGGAGACACTATTACCGTATATTATGAGATCAAGGAAGGAAGCAAAACCAGGACCCAGTTCTTTCGTGGGGTAGTGCTTCAGAGAAGAGGCAGCGGTGCATCGGAGACCTTCACCATCAGAAAGATGTCTGGAACAATTGGTGTGGAGAGAATATTTCCAGTCAATATGCCGGCACTTCAGAAAATTGAGGTAAACAAAAAAGGTAAGGTTCGAAGAGCCAGGATCTTTTACTTCAGGGATCTCACAGGTAAGAAAGCGAGGATCAAAGAAAAAAGAAGTTAAGCTTTATAAAAACACAATGAAGGCCCCGAAATTCGGGGCCTTTTTTATTAACATTTGTTGATAACTTCGGTTCATAAACGGTTAATATTAAAGAGCCAAAAAAGTTTGAAAAATTCAACTATAAACATACATTAGCTAAACGATTAAGGGAAAAGTGATGCAAGTTGCTTTTAAAAAAATGCCTCACGGCATTTCCTTTGGTCTGATAAAGTAACGTTCTTTATTATAGTTGTTTTTTGAGGGCTCGAAGACCATGTGTAGGCATGAGAAAACGGAGAGTTCATGAAGTCCTGGAGGCTTGGGCATGTTTCGGCAGGCCGGAGTTGGCGGGGCGGAAAGTTTCAGAAGGTGGCGCGAACGAAAGTAAGTGTTATTGGATGATGCAAGACGGCGGACGTAGCGGTTTGCGAAAGTGAAGTGCGATGGAAGTCGTTTCAAGAAAAACAACACAGGAAATGTTTCGGTAACAGGTCAATAAATTTTGAAAGTTACAACACGAAATGTTTCTTTGAAACGGTGAAACTTGAACCGAAAAGGAAGCCAGATGTAAATTTTGGTTTCTGAAGGTCGCAGCGATGTGATCTAGGTCACGCGGAGCCGATTCAAGAAAGCCATGTCAAAGTAGTTCGGTCTGCAATGATATGGCTTTCGTTTTTTAAAGCCATTTCGTTTATTCTCACTCCTCTTTTTTGTATATTCGCATCGCGAAAATTCCTAGCTTCCTTACTGGTAATTTATAGCTCCAAGAATAAAATTTTCCGGATTAAATGGCAAAAATCATATATACTAAAACCGATGAAGCTCCTGCTTTAGCTACCTACTCCCTTCTCCCAATTATAAAAGCATTTACCAGAACGGCCGGAATAGAGGTCGTAACCAAGGATATCTCCTTGGCTGGTCGAATCCTGGCTCAATTCCCGGATTACCTTAAACCGGATCAAAAATACCAGGATGCCCTGTCAGAAATGGGTCAAATGGTGAAACAACCTGATGCTAATATCATCAAACTGCCAAATATTAGCGCATCCATCCCGCAGATCGAGAAGACGATCGATGAATTACGCTCCAAGGGATTCATGGTTCCAAAATTCCCTGAAAACCCCGAAACCGCTGAGGAGAAAGACATTTTTACCCGTTATAACAAAGTTAAGGGTAGCGCTGTAAATCCTGTGCTTCGTGAAGGCAACTCAGATCGTCGCGCCCCGAAAGCTGTAAAGAATTACGCTAAAAAAAATCCCCACTCAATGGGTAAATGGAGCCCGGATTCCAAAACCCATGTCGCCACCATGAGTTCCGGTGATTTTGTACATAATGAAAAGTCGGTGACAATAGAACAGCCAACCGAGGTAAGTATAATCCATCACACGGATTCAGGATCTAAAACGACTTTAAAATCAGGGATTGTCCTACAGCAAGACGAAATAATAGATGCTTCGGTTATGAACTGCTCCGCGTTGAAATCTTTCCTGAAAGAGCAGATAAAGGATGCCAAAGCAAAGGGTGTGCTTTTCTCGGTTCACCTTAAAGCAACCATGATGAAGGTAAGTGACCCCATTATCTTTGGCCATGTGGTGGACGCATATTTTGAGGATGTTATAAACTCCTATAAATCGGAGTTGGATTCCGCCGGTGTCGATAGTCGAAACGGCCTGGCCGATTTATTCAATGATATCCGTTCGCTAGGAGAGGAAAAAGCCACTGAAATTGAGAATGCCATAAAAGAGGCTATTCATGATGGTCCGGATATTGCCATGGTTAATTCAGACAGGGGAATTACCAACCTTCATGTTCCAAGCGACATTATCATTGATGCTTCAATGCCCGCTATGATCAGGAATTCGGGACAAATGTGGAATGCAGAAGGAAAGGCACAGGACACCAAAGCTGTAATTCCGGACAGCAGTTACGCCGGATTATATATCAGTACTATCGATTTCTGTAAGAAAAATGGAGCTTTCGACCCCAGGACAATGGGCACCGTCCCGAATGTTGGCCTTATGGCCCAAAAAGCTGAGGAGTACGGCTCTCATGACAAAACATTTGAAATAAAAGAAGCCGGGAAGGTTGAAGTAATCACTGAAGATGGCGTTGTATTGATCAGTCATGAAGTTGAAACCGGTGACATCTGGAGGATGTGCCAGACCAAAGATGCCCCGGTAAGGGATTGGATAAAACTGGCGGTTAACCGTGCACGTATCACCAACACCCCAGCTATTTTCTGGTTGGATGAAAACAGACCCCATGATGCAGAATTGATCAAAAAAGTCAAAGTAAACTTAAAGGATTACGATACCGAAGGCCTTGACCTAAGCATTCTTCCTGTGAGAGAAGCAACTCAAAAAACATTGGAAAGGGTAAGTGCCGGGCTTGATACTATTTCGGTCACTGGTAATGTTCTGCGGGACTACCTTACCGATCTTTTCCCTATCCTTGAAGTTGGGACCAGCGCAAAAATGCTTTCTATTGTGCCATTGATGAATGGGGGTGGGCTGTTCGAAACAGGAGCTGGAGGATCTGCGCCCAAGCATGTGCAGCAATTTGTTGAGGAAAATCATCTCAGATGGGATTCCCTTGGTGAATTCATGGCGCTGACGGTATCCCTCGATCATTATTCACGTGTTCATGGGAATGACAAAGCCAGGATCCTGGGAGATTGCCTCGACCAGGCGACAGAAAAACTACTTAACGAACGTAAATCTCCTTCAAGGATTGCCGGGGAATTAGACAACCGTGGAAGTCATTATTACCTCGCATATTACTGGGCTGAGGCCCTCAGTCTGCAAACTGAAGATGAAGAGCTCAGGACCCGGTTCATCCCTGTAGCCAAGGCATTTGAAACTCATGAGAATGAAATCATCAATGCTTTAAATGAAATTCAGGGCCAACCAGTGGACCTCGGTGGTTATTATTATCCGGATCACGAAAAGATACAGGCTGCCATGAGACCGATACAGGCTTTCAATTCTATTTTAGAGTCTGTATAAATTAAAGCAATGTTAAAGCTCGGAACCAGTTGTCCGGGCTTTTTTATTTTTGCACGGTATGAATCGGTCAGTCCTACTCCTTTCAACCCTGCTTCTCCTGCTTACAGGTTGGAATGGCCGGGCCCAGAGCAAATTCACAATAAGCGGCACCATTACTCAGGCCTCCAGCAATGAGCAACTAATCGGGGTTAATATCATCGTTCCGAGCCTTAAAACGGGAGCGGTGACCAATGAGTATGGTTTCTACTCCCTAACCCTTGAATCCGGAACCTATGAGGTGGTTATCAGTTACATCGGCTTTCAAACGGTGAGGCAAACCATCAATCTGGATTCAGACAGGGTTTTGAACCTTTCTCTAGAAGAATCGACATTTGAGTTGGATGAAGTTGTCATCACAGAGAATGTTGAGCGCATCAACATAAGAAATCCGCAAATGAGTGTGAATCGGCTTTCCATTCAGACCGTGAAGCAAATTCCGGTGGTATTAGGGGAATCGGATATTGTAAAAAGCCTGCTCCTTTTACCAGGTATCACTAATGCAGGGGAAACGTCTTCGGGATTTAATGTTCGCGGCGGGGCTGTTGACCAGAATCTCATCCTTCTTGACGAAGCAACCATATTTAATTCGTCTCACCTTTTCGGACTGTTTTCGGTCTTTAATCCCGATGCCATCAAGGACGTTAAACTATTTAAGGGAAGCATTCCGGCCCGTTACGGCGGACGTGTATCTTCGGTGCTTGAGATCTTCCAGAAAGAAGGGAACAGCAAGGACTTCAAAGTCAACGGTGGAATTGGTGCCGTGGCAAGCAGGTTGATGGTCGAAGGTCCGATCAAAAAGAACAAGGCTTCCTTTCTATTCGGAGGTCGCGCTTCATATGCGCACTTGTTCCTGCCGCTATTTGATATCAATAACAAGGCTTACTTCTACGACTTAAATACCAAGTTGAACTACAAGGTTAACGACAACAATAATCTATATTTTTCAGGTTATTTCGGAAGGGATCTTTTCAGTATTAATGATAATTTCGAGAATTTATACGGGAATTCGGTCATCAATTTCAGATGGAACCATATTTTTTCAAGTAGACTATTCTCAAATCTTTCCCTTATCTATTCAGATTATTATTATGGCCTGGAGCTCGATTTCGTCGGTTTCCTATGGAATTCCGGAATAAAAAACATCAACCTGAAATATGACCTGAAGCAGTATGTTAACGACAAGCTACAGGTAAATTACGGTATCAATAACACTTATTTCAGTTTTAACCCGGGACGAATTGAACCCAACAGGAGCGACTCCGGGATTGTAGAAGACCAGCTCACAAAGAAATTCGCCAATGAACTGGCTGGATATGTCGATATACAACAAGACTTAACCGATAATCTGAGCGTGGAATACGGACTACGCGTGAGTCATTTTACCAGGTTGGGGCAGGATGAGTTGTTTGTATATCAAGAAGATAATCCGGTTGAATTCGATCCTTTGCTTCTCATATACAGGAGTGCACAACCTATAGATACCATTACGCCGGGCCGAGGCGGAAAACTGGCCGATTTCACTAATTTCGAGCCTCGTTTTGCCCTGGCCTACACCTTAAACGAAAAAAGTTCAATAAAGGCCAGCTACACCAGGCTGGCCCAATACCTGCACCTGTTATCGAATACGAGCTCCCCTACTCCACTCGATGTCTGGACCCCCAGCGGACCATTTATAAAACCTCAGCTGCTGGACCATTTTGGCATGGGTTATTTTCGAGATGTAAAAGATGGTAAATTCTCTCTCGAAACCGAGCTGTTCTATAAAGACCTCCAGAACAGAATTGACTATATAGATGGAGCTAACCTTATCGCGAATGATGCTATTGAACAGGTTATCCTCAACGGCGAAGGCCGGGCCTATGGAGTGGAGTTTTTGTTCAGGAAAAACGAGGGTAAATTCACGGGCTGGCTGGCTTATACCCTTTCAAAATCTGAACAACGCACACCCGGCAGGAACGAAATGGAAACGGGCATCAATAATGGACAGTGGTATAATACTCCCTTTGATAAAACCCATGATCTTTCGCTCTACGGGAATTTTGAGCTCTCAGACAAATGGCGATTCAACGCAAGTTTTTTATACCAGACCGGCCAACCAACAAATTATCCAATAGGACAATTTGAATTTCAGGGACTGACTATCCCTTATTACGGATTAAGAAATAAAGAGCGACTACCCGATTATAATCGTCTTGACATTTCAGCAGTTTTGACCCCAAAAAAGAATAGAAACAGAAAATGGCAATCGGAATGGGTATTCAGTGTTTATAATGTTTACAACAGGAGGAATGCCGCCTCGGTAAATTTCCGAAGAAATCAGGATACAGGCAGGAATGAGGCTGTGCGTACCTCTATCTTCGGAATTGTTCCATCTGTTTCATATAATTTTAAGTTTTAAAATGAAAAATTGGTTTTTGATCATATTACTTCTTGGCTTCTGTTCCTGTGAGGATGTAATTGAAGTGGATGTTCCATCTGAAGATCCCAGGCTGATCGTGGACGGACTGATTCGGGTAGACACCTCTCAACCGCAAACCATGGTTAGGATAAAGGTATCACAGACAAATTCTTTCTTCGGAACTGTTTCTCCTGCGGAGCTTCAGCAAATAACCTTGAGCAACCTGGATGATCCGGATGGCGGGGAACAGCTGTTAATTGAAGAAGAACCTGGCTCGGGAGTTTATTCTGAGATCTTTTCGACAGACCAACTTATGTCCGGGAGATGGTTTCTTCAAATAGATTTTGAAGACGAATCATACGTGGCAACAGCACGATTTAATCCGTCGGTGCCCTTTGACAGCATTGAGCAGGGAGATGACACCCTTTTTAACGATGAAGACACTGAGATTATAATTTCTTACACCGATTTTCCTGATCGGGAGGATTTTTATCTCTTCGATTTTGATTTCAATAACTTCTTTGCCTCCGAAGACACCTTCTATGAAGGACAGTCCTTTTCCTTTTCCTACTTCTATGATGAAGAGATCAATCCGGGAGACCAACTGCAAATAAGCATTATGGGAATCGACGAAGATTTCTACAATTATATGAATCTGTTGATTGAACAGAGCAACGTGGAGACGTCCCCCTTTGAAACGCCATCTGTAACCGTAAGGGGAAACATTATAAACACGACCGAAACAGACAATGGCGAGTTATCTAATCTTGATAATGCAGGTAATTTCGCTCTCGGTTATTTCGCTATTGCCGGGGAATATAAGCAGTCTATCACGATTACGGATTGATCTGCTTGAGCAGATCGGGAACAATCTGTTCTATAAATTCAGAAGCCCTGAATATGCTCTCTTCTTTTGATACCTCAGGTCCGGAAATGGTGGTGGCATATTTCAATCCGAGGTCCCTCCACTCCTCCTCATTGAGGTCTAATTGTCCGCAGATCGCCATTACGGGTACCTTATATGGTTTAGATGCCCGGATAACGCCATCAATAAGTTTACCTTGAAAGGACTGTTTATCAATTCGCCCCTCACCAGTAATGATTAGATCGAACTGCTGTTCACGCAGCAAATTGTCGACCCCTGCGAGATCGAGAACAAAATCGATACCCGAACGCAATTCGGCCTGAAGAAATGCCATCAAGCCAAAGCCTGTTCCACCTGCCGCCCCCGCCCCTGGGATGTTTTTCAAATCCTTTTCGAACTGGAAACTGACCATGTCTCCAAGGATTCTCAGGCCGTGATCCAGTTGATCTATCTCTTCTGAACTAGCCCCCTTTTGCTTCGCAAAGGTCGGTGCAGCGCCATCAGGCCCAATGAGAGGATTGGTCACATCACTGATGCCGATCACCTTAACATATGGAAAAGCGAATTCCCCCTCTACTTTTCTGAGCTTTCCCAGGTTCTGGCCGGTTGGTAACAAGGTTTGGTCACTTTCATCCAGGAAAGTAAATCCCAAAACACTGGCCAATCCAATCCCGCCATCGTTGGTTGCACTACCACCCATACCGACATAAACGGTTTGAGCTCCTTTATTGATGGCATGCAAAATCTGTAAGCCTGTCCCCGCGGTGGTGGTGTAAAGCGGATTACGTTCATCATCCTCCAGGCGTTCCAGACCCGACGATTGTGCTAATTCCACATATGCAGATCGGGATTGACGATCTAGTAGATAGAAGGCCTCGATGGGTCGTCCGATAGGATCGAGGGTGTCATGATAAACCTGTTCAACATCCAGCTGCGAAATAATCGATTCAAGGAACCCTTCACCACCGTCTGAGCCGATTATTGCATGTATTTCAACATCAGGCAATGATTTCCTCAATCCCCGGCTTAACGCCTCGATGATCTCACTGGCACCGATGCTGTCTTTAAAACTGTCAGGAATAAGTAGAATTTTCATAAATCAGGAAAACAATTGAGGGATAAGGTGTAGCTGACTTTCGCATAAATATAGTTTATAATGATTACTTTTGAAACAGATCGTTACTCAAATGGAATTCAGGAAAACCACCGAAGAAGAATCACATTACGACGAACTCGAGAAAATGAGTGTGATGGAGTTGATCAGCAAGATCAACGAACAGGATAAAACGGTGCCTCATGCGGTTGAAAAAAGCCTTCCCCAGGTTGAGGCGCTCGTAATACCTTTGGTTGACAAGCTGATCAATGGCGGACGCTTGTTTTACCTGGGAGCTGGCACCAGCGGCAGGTTGGGCATTGTGGATGCCTCTGAATGCCCTCCTACCTTCGGGGTTCCGCATAACCTTGTTATCGGACTTATTGCCGGAGGTGACTCTGCCATCAGGAAGGCAGTTGAGTTCGCTGAAGACTCTACTGAGCAAGGTTGGGCCGACCTTCAGGAACATGGCATTTCCAACAAGGATTTCGTTGTTGGGATTGCGGCTTCAGGTACAACACCTTATGTGCTGGGAGCAATTGAGCACTGTAACCGGAATGGAATCCTTACCGGTTGTATTACGTGTAATGAAAACAGTCCGCTTGCCCGAGCCGCCAAATACCCGGTAGAAGTAGTTGTTGGCCCTGAATTCGTTACAGGAAGTTCAAGGATGAAAGCCGGAACAGCTCAAAAACTGGTCCTGAATATGATAACCACAGCGGCCATGATCCAGCTCGGACGTGTGCAGGGAAATAAAATGGTGGACATGCAATTGTCAAACAATAAATTGGTTGACAGGGGCACAAAAATGGTGATGGATGCACTCAGTATTTCTGAGTTTGAGGCCAGTGCATTGCTGGATAAACATCAAAGCGTCAGGAACGCCATAAAAGCCTATTTAAATGAGAACAGATAGAGAGGTTCTGAAAAAAGGAATACAGTTCCTTATAATTACGGTCATTATGATGTTTGCAGGCCCGTCTTTGTTATACGTGGCCCTTGGCAATCCCGAGAAGCCACTCTACATTCCACTTATTATAATTTCATTATTGATCTGTGCAGGTGCCATTTACATGGGCTTTAAGGGAATCAGGACCATTCTGGACAGCGTGTTCAATTCAAATCGGTCAGATTAAAATTATCCTGTTTAGGAGTAGTGGGATTATAGCCAAATCCTGATTCGGCTATAGCGATTCCCATTTGATTGAGCATAAAGTTGATAAGTGCGAAATGATGGATAGTATGGCTATTGGCTTGTGCCGCCAAGGCGGCAAAGGTGTATTCAAGTCGCTGTCTTCCATCTCCCAGGTCATCCGTTACCCAGATTTTCTTATCAGACGGAAACACAGCCCATTCTTTAATTTTTTTACGAAGTTCCTCAAGATGGCTGATGGCGGCACCACAGCTAAACTCCACTTCCGAATTTCGGTGGCGTGCTGTAAGATCAACTTCGGAAGTCGCAAGGCCTTCATCAATGCAACGATAGAAATCGAGGATATGTCTGAAATGTGTTCCTATACATGAATAATAAGGTGGTAGAGAGGTGTCTGTGAACTGCTGATCTGAAAGTTGGATCAGAACAGGTTTAGCCATATCTATGGTCTTGATCAGCGCCTTAATGAGCTTGTTCATGAATGCTAATTTAGATGATTTAAACCGAATTCTGAAGTCCTGCTCCGATTAGTCTGTAAAATATCATATCCTTACAGATTTACAACAGTCTGTTGACATTTTTTAGGTGCTGATAAAATGCCTTCCCTTTAAGTGCAAGGTCTGAGGGTTTTACTATCTTTGACCTTTTAAACGGAAGCCCATGATCAACATAACTTTACCAGACGGTAGCGTTAAACAATATGAAAGTGGTGTCACACCCATGGATGTGGCGAGGGATATCAGCGAGGGATTGGCAAGAAATGTCGTTTCTGCCGGCTTTAACGGGAAAACCATCGAATCTGTCACACCCTTGACCGAAGATGGTGACCTTATTCTCTACACCTGGAATAATCCGGAGGGAAAAAAGGCCTTTTGGCACTCCAGTTCGCATATTATGGCCCAGGCGCTTGAAGAATTGTATCCCGGAGTTAAACTGACCATTGGTCCTGCTATTGATAACGGCTTCTACTATGATGTAGATTTTGGTGAGCATAGTGTGTCAGACAAGGATTTTCCTAAGATAGAGGCAAAGATGCTGGAGATCGCACGAGGGAAGCATGAATTTAAAATGCGGCCTGTTTCCAAGGATGATGCGCTTTCATTTTATAAGAAACAAGACAACCAGTTCAAGGTAGAGCTAATCGAAAATCTTGAAGACGGTGATATAACATTTTGTGATCATTCTTCCTTTACCGATCTCTGCCGGGGAGGCCATATACCGAATACCGGAATTGTAAAAGCAGTTAAGATTCTGAGCCTTGCCGGAGCCTATTGGAGGGGAGACGAGAACAATCCCCAGCTAACCAGGGTGTATGGCATTTCCTTTCCTAAACAGAAAGACCTGAAAGAATATCTTGAGTTACTCGAGGAAGCAAAGAAACGGGACCACAGGAAACTGGGAAAACAGTTGGAATTGTTCACTTTCTCTCAGAAAGTAGGTCAGGGATTACCCTTATGGCTTCCCAAGGGAGCCGCTTTGCGCAACCGGCTCGAGAGCTTCCTGAAAAGCGCACAGCAGAAAGCAGGATACGAGATGGTGATTACTCCTCATATCGGCCAGAAAGAACTCTATGTCACCTCCGGGCATTATGCCAAATATGGGGAAGACAGTTTTCAACCTATTCATACGCCAAAAGATGAAGAGGAATTTCTTCTTAAACCGATGAATTGCCCGCATCATTGCGAGATCTATAATTCGAGGCCATGGAGCTACAAAGACCTTCCCAAGAGATATGCGGAATTCGGGACGGTATATCGTTATGAACAAAGCGGAGAACTACACGGATTGACGAGGGTTCGCGGATTCACACAGGATGATGCTCATATTTTCTGTACCCCAGATCAGCTGGATGAGGAATTTAAGAATGTTATCGATCTTGTGCTCTATGTGTTTGGTTCATTGGGCTTTGAAAACTTCACAACACAGGTATCGATCAGGGATCCAGAAAATCCCGAAAAGTATATCGGTGATTCAGCCAATTGGGAAAAAGCCGAACAGGCTATTATTAAAGCTGCAGAGGATAAGAATCTCGATTTTGTTGTTGAGTCCGGAGAGGCCGCTTTCTATGGGCCAAAACTGGATTTTATGGTGAAGGATGCCCTTGGGCGCCAGTGGCAGCTCGGCACTATCCAGGTAGATTACAACCTTCCCGAGCGGTTTGATCTGCAGTATAAAGGCCACGATAATGAATTCCACAGGCCAGTCATGATTCACAGGGCCCCGTTCGGAAGTATGGAGAGATTCGTAGCCATCTTATTGGAACACACCGGAGGTAACTTTCCGCTGTGGTTGATGCCTGAACAGGTTATCATTCTGACCATCAGTGAGAAATACGAAAAATACGCGCAAAAAGTTTTAAATTTGCTAGAAAATAACGAAATTCGCGCCCTCATCGACGACCGCAATGAGACCATGGGAAAAAAGATTCGGGACGCCGAAGTCAGAAAAATTCCATATATTCTTGTTGTAGGTGAAAATGAGGAAAAAGAGAATAAAATTAGTGTACGCCAACACGGAGGCGAAAATTTAGGCACGATTAGTGTAAGTGAATTTGCCGACATCGTACATGGTGAAATAAGTACAACCTTAAAACAATTTAAAGAATAATTTAAAAGAACGAGCCATAGCAATACGAAGAAGAAGAACACGACGTCCCTGGAGGGAAATCAAGGAAGACAAACACAAAATCAACGACAAGATAACCGCATCAGAGGTCAGACTCGTAGGCGATAACGTTGAAATAGGCATTTATAAAATTAAAGATGCCCTTGCCATTTCCGACGAGTTGGGACTTGACCTGGTAGAGATTTCACCAAATGCAGAACCCCCGGTTTGCAAGGCAATGGATTACAAGAAGTTCCTGTACGAGCAAAAGAAAAGGGAAAAAGCCTTGAAGTCGAAAGCAACCAAGGTAGTGATCAAGGAAATCAGATTTGGACCACAAACCGATGACCATGATTACGAGTTCAAAAAAAAGCATGCCGAGAAGTTTCTCTCTGACGGAGCTAAAGTGAAGGCATTTGTATTCTTTAAGGGACGTTCAATCATATATAAAGATCAGGGAGAAATCCTTCTCTTGAGGTTGGCCCAGGACCTGGCAGAAGTTGGAAAAGTAGAACAGATGCCCAAACTGGAAGGAAAGCGGATGATCATGTTCATCGCTCCTATCAAAAAGAAGAAATAAGCGAAGTATTAAAATAGCATAGCAATGCCTAAAATGAAAACAAAATCCAGTGCCAAAAAACGATTCAAAGTTACAGGTACCGGTAAAATCAAAAGAAAGCACGCTTTCAAGAGTCATATTCTGACAAAAAAATCGAAGAAGCGTAAGCTGGCATTAACTCATTCCACTTTGGTGCATGAGAATGATGCCGACAACATCAAAAAGCAATTACGCATGAAGTAATTGCCAGGTTACAACAAATTATTAACCCTGGAGTCGGGCTTGTAAAGTGATCATGTGATCCGCCTGCTACAAAAAACAGAAAATTATGCCAAGATCAGTAAATTCAGTTGCGAAGCGCGCCAGAAGAAAGCGCGTCATGAAGCACGCAAAAGGTTACTTCGGAAGAAGAAAAAATGTCTGGACAGTAGCCAAAAATGCAGTCGAAAAGGCCATGTTATACGCCTACAGAGACCGCAGAAACAAAAAAAGAACATTCAGAGCTTTGTGGATTACCCGAATCAATGCCGGTACCAGAGAGCATGGTTTATCTTATTCAAAATTCATGGGCTTATTAAAAGCCAACGACATTCAGTTGAACAGAAAGGTTTTAGCTGATTTGGCAATGAATGACCCCCAAGCTTTTAAAGCTATTGTGGATAAGGTAAAATAAGTATTGGAACATATTTCGCTTATAAAAAATCCGATTCATGATGAATCGGATTTTTTTATTCAATTTGAATCAATGTCGCTCAGAATCAAATTCGAGATCTATGCTGCAGGAACAACAAAAAGACCCGATTAATTCAGAATCGGGTCTTTAGGTATCAGGATAAAATATTTTCAGTCTTAAAAGGATAGGTATGTACCGAATTTATTTTTTAAGGATCAGTTGATCTGCAGAAACAGGTTTAATCAACCCTGAGGATCATGTCCTCCGGGATCACCTTTTTCCTGGCCCTGAGGATCATGTCCTCCAGGGTCACCCTTTTCCTGGCCCTGAGGCTTCTGAGGATCATGTCCTCCCGGATCACCCTTTTCCTGGGCCTGAGAATCCCTGTCCGGGCTTAAATTCATAGGTTCATTCGATACATGGGGATCTCGATTTGAATTGGTTTTCATAATCATTATATTTAGATTAAAACGATACTATATTAGTAAAAATACGTAATTTAATCCACAAATTGCACGGCATCTCACTCCTTTTAAAGTTCTGATAACACAATTAAATGACTATTAATCAATTTTTTAAGGAATGTCATAAGAGGGAAGTATTCAAAAATCTTTCCATTTACATCGTTTCCAGCTGGATCATTTTACAGGTTCTGTCTGTGACATGGGAACCCTTGGGACTACCTTCCAAGAGCGTGACATTGCTTATTATTTTGCTCCTAATAGGCTTCCCGTTCTATATATTCTATATCTGGAAGTCTCGTCTAAAGTATACGGTCTCTACAGATCTCGACGACCCGAAGGAAGTCAAGAACCGTAAGGCCTTTGAACATTTTTTCTTTTCAGGGTTCGGAATAATTTCTTTTGCCTGCGCCATCTCCGCCTTGTTGATATTTAATAATTCCTATGCCGATAAAGTGACGATGCCCAGTTTTAAAAGTTCGGATAAAATTGCGGTATTGAACTTCAGCAACAATACAGGAGATGATTATCTGGATAACATCGGTGAGACGGCCATGAACTGGATTCGGCACGGCATAACTGAAAATAAGGTTGGTCAGGTCATCACCCAGGATGTGCTCTCAAATTTTTCCGAAGCCATTCAGATGAATGCTTCCCTGGAGATTGCTACACACCGTGATATACTGAAAACCTATGTGAAACCCTCAAAAATTATTGAGGGCTCATACTTCCTGAAAGATGACACCCTTATCCTTAGCTGTTCGATCATCGATGGGAATTCCGGAGATACCCTGTATTCTTTCAGATCGGTTGAATGTGACAAAGAAAGCGCATTTGATTGTATTGAAGAAGCGAATCAGTTGATCCTGGGATATCTGCTTTCTGAGAAGACGGACTTAAAAAGAATAGCACCTACTCCGCCGAAATACGAGGCTTACAAGCTTGTCATGGAAGCTCAGGCCATTTACGGAATAGACGATAAGTTATATCTGGAATTACTGAACCGAGCTATCGAGATCGACAGCAATTATTTTGAAGCCCTTGTAAATAAGGTGATGTTCTATGTTAATCGGAGAGATTTCAAAACTGCCGACTCACTTCGGTTAACCATACTGCCCAAAACAGGTCATACCGAAAGAATGAAGAACCTGATGAACCATTACCAGGCTACTATTGAAGGTAATAACCGAAGAATGTATGATACCTACCGCAAGGAAAATGAGATCAATCCATTTGATCTGAGGGTGAACCAGACCCAGATGACCCTGGCTCTTCAGGCGGTGAACAAGCCCGATTTGGTTGAAACCTTCTATAATGAACTCCCAAATGACGATCTGGATCTTCAGAGTTGCACCGTTTGTATGTTCAGAGTATATGTTAAAGCTGTGGCAGATATAGAGTTGGGACAATATTATAAAGCCTTTGATCTTCTGGAGTCTGCAATTGCATCAAATGATCATGTATTGCTGAAAAAAGCAGCGGTAGCAGCCTACGTCCGGACCGCTGACTATGAGAGCCTTAATTCGTTTTTAGATCATATGAAGATTACCTCTGATCTGAGCAAATGGGAGGAGTGCAATTTATTGGCTGGAAAAGAGATCCTCCTGAATGAGGATAACAGGGAATTGGCCGATGGGTACTTTAAAAATGTCATTTCAGGTTCAGAAGGTACAATTAGCAGAAATACAGCCAATGCTCATTATTATCTGCAGGATTATGAGCGAGCAGAGATGTTATATCAGGAACTTCTTAAAGATGATCCGGAATCATTGAACCATCTTCCCAAATTAGCGGTTTCCTTGTATGCGAATGGCAAAGAGCGCGAATCTAAAGATGTAATTGCTAAGATCAATGCCTTGCGTACCGACTATGATCTTGGATATATCGATTATGCCATAGCACAGGTCTACGCTTCACGAAATGACATGGAAATCGCAATTGAACATTTAAAAAAATCTGTGATAAGGGGCAGATGGTATACCCAGGAGACCTTTAAAAATGATTTTCATTTCCGGTCTGTAATGGATACACCCGAGTTCAATGAGATAATGAATTACTGGAACAAGGGACTATAACCCTTCGGATCGTCTTTCCGATCACATTTAAGTTTTCACATCCCGCTTGCTTGTCCTGATCATGATCCTTTTAGCCATGACCAGGAGCGAGTTAGGTATTTGATAGTTTAAAAATTTACTCCAGGGCCGGCCAGAAACAGGTGTCGGCACTAATGCTTCTTCACTTACACCTGCAAGCGGACTGATTCAACCCTAAATTGCCTTTTTATTTTAAAATTAACTATCTTTCAAATAGGCCCCTGACGCTATTCACTTGCCTTTATTAAAAAACCAACCGGATCATGAAAAAACTCGATAATCATCATGCCCTTCTTATAGGCGTCGGATTTAAAGATAATGAACATTATATGAGAAGGGACGCCCAGGCATTGTATGATATTTTGGTAGATGAGGATCTTGCCGGCTATAAACCCGAGAACGTTAAACTGCTGATCGGTGAGGATGCTTCCAGGAAAAAGGTAAGGGCTGCATTCGATGACCTGGCAAGGCGGACTAATGCGGATTCAAAGGTGTTGATCTATTATTCGGGGCATGGTAGTAGTTTTAGGGATAAATATAAAAATGAAGTTGTCTCAGAAATTAAAAAGGACGAAGAGAAGGAGATCAGCATCTCAGAAATTGAAGATATAAAGGAAAAGAGAAGAAAAGAAAGAGGCCTGGATAAAAAGAGAAAATTGGTGGGAGTGAATACCTACTTCTTGGAACTTTGGGGATATCAATGGAACGACGATCCGGGCAAAAGGAATACCGAACCAAAGTTAATGGAATTCGAGATCCGTGAACATTTAAACAGGATAAAGGCCGATCGCCTTACCTTTTTCTTTGACTGTTGTCATGCACAGGGCATGACTGATGAGGGAATATTGACCACTGCGGAAAAGTTGAATGTGGATCACGGAACAACTGGTTATTGGAAAGAAGTGAGGGATGATACCTTAAAAGGCGAGCAAGCAGTGCATATGGTTGATCAGGAGGAAGGCTTTGCCATAATCTCTGCCTGCAAGGATCATCAGAAATCGTGGAGGGATAAAAATGAACCCAATGGCGTATTCACAACCTGCCTTATAGAGGCATTAAAAGGCGAGAATATAATCGATCCTAAAGATCCATATGTTCGGTTGGCCGATGTGGTCACATACCTAAGTGAAGAGGTTCCCAAGCGTGCCAAGCAAATCCCCTATGAGGTAGAAATTGAGCAGGATCCTTTTTTTAATCTTTCTTTTGATGCCAATTTTGAATTGTGTAAAGTGCCCAAGTCCAAGATCAGGGAAAATCTGTTGGAGGAATTTGAGCGAATGCAGATCCAACCTTCAAAATCCCGACCCCAAAAGGAGATTAAAACATGTTTTCGCAAAAGCAAAGATGCAGATAACGCCCTGATCTTTGCACATGGCTTTACCGGTAAAGGTCATGAGACCTTTGGAAAGATCCCATACATTCTGATGGGAGATGAAAAAATGGACAACTGGAATCTGTTCCCGTTCGGGATCAACCAAAATGTGGCTCCCGGAATGGGAAACGGGGTTTGGGCTTATTTGGCAGATTTAAACAGGTATGCTGATTTTCTAAGATCCAGGATCATGAATGAATTCAGTAAATACGATCAGATCGGGATCGTAGCCTATAGCCTGGGAGGACTGGCGGTACAGCAGGCAATCCTGGCCCTTGATGCTGAGGTTTTGAAGAAATTGAGCCATGTCATCCTGATCGCCACTCCCAGCAACGGGATCACCAATGATGCTATCAAGAAACACTGGAAAACGGAATTGAGTGACTTTATGGAGGGTTCACCTTTTATCAGGAAATTGAGGTCAGACTGGGATAAAACATTTGAAAGTGATTATCCCTTCGAATTCAAAGTGGTGGCGGCAACGCGAGATAAATACGTGTCAATGGAATCCTGTCATAAGCCTTTTGACAGGAGATACCGGGAGCTGGTGGATGGTGATCATATCACTGCGGTTCACAAGGAAACAAACGAAAATGACACTTATGAATTGATCCTGTCAACCCTGACAGGGAGAAAATTCAACCGAACACATCAGGGAGAGTATGACAGGATAATAGGAGAATCATTAAACAGGCACCAGGAACTGGAGGAAGATGATCTCATTAAATTGGTCCATGCCTTGGATGGCTCCGGAAAACAGGAGAAAGCCATCGAGATCCTGAAGGTTAATAAACTGGCTCAGCAGGATTCCGACATGTTGCGTATCCTGGGAGACCTGTACAGAACCAGGTACCTCAATAACAGCAGTAAAGAAGATGGCGAAAGTGCTTTAGATTGCTATACCAGAGCATATGATATAGCCAGGAAGGACAAAGACAAGGAGGATGTTTACCTGAGTGCGGTAGATTTAGCCTTTTTAAACCTGATGCTTGAAAATGACAGGAAGGACATGATCAAATATGCTGAAGAGGCACTTAAACTGGCTGAAAAATCGTTGGATAGCCTTAATAGATCCAAAACGATGGCAGAGGCCAACCTCTATCTCGAAAATATGGCAGAAGCGAGGTCATATTACGCAAAAGCGGCTAAGGAAGCGGGTACAAATGATAAGATCTCGATTTATACAGATGCACTAACTGCTTATTCGGCCTTAACGAATACTGATGATCCAAATGACGAATTTATCTTGTTTCTGAAGCAGAACTACCAGTAATGATGACGGCATAGTTGATTTGAACATGACACTCATAAAAAAATCCGATCCATTTTGAATCGGATTTTTAATTGAGTCAGTTTCCAATTTCATTATAACAAAAGGAGCAAATCATTATATCTATTCCATAAACGCTTCCAATGTTAAATTGAATTCTTGGTTAATTTTATCCGGTTCCTCCCGGATCAATGGTACCTCCACCTTTCGGAGTATCACCATCCTCCTCCCTGCCATCATCCTCATCAATGTCGATAGAGCCGGCCATTTTAGACTGACCGCCCGGATCAATGGTTCCGCCGGGTTTTGACTGTCCACCCGGATCGATGGTTCCGCCCGGTTTCGATTGACCTCCCGGATCAATAGTGCCCCCTGGCTTTGACTGTCCGCCGGGATCGATGGTACCGCCCGGTTTCGATTGACCTCCCGGATCAATAGTGCCTCCGGGTTTTGACTGTCCGCCGGGATCGATGGTACCGCCCGGTTTCGATTGACCTCCCGGATCAATAGTACCGCCGGGTTTTGACTGTCCACCAGGATCGATGGTGCCGCCGGGTTTAGATTGACCTCCTGGATCAATAGTGCCCCCGGGCTTGGATTGACCCTCCTTACTCGATAAATTTTGCTTATCTGAATTGGGATTATTTTGCTTTGACATATTCGGTTGAATTAATTAATTAAGACTATAAATTAGGAAAAATGCGTAACTTCAGCAAATAATTTCCTACCTATAGGAAGCCAACTAAATTACCTCATAATCGCAATGAGCATCCGTGAATTCCTGAAAGAGTGCAATGATAGAGATGTTTTCAAACGGGTCTCTATATATATTGTATCCAGCTGGGTCATTCTTCAAGTGCTGGTTGCAATATGGTCGCCTCTTGGTATTCCTGAAATTTCAGTCACCTATCTGATCATTGCTCTCCTGATTGGTTTTCCGGTTTATGTATATTATCTGTGGAAGACTAAATCCCATTTAATTCTGACCGATCCGGATGACATGCAAGAGGAAGCCGATGTCCTCCGCATTAAGAGAAAGCATTTCAAAACGATGTATTTCAGATCTCTGGTGGTGATAAGCGTTTTATCATTCCTTACAGCGGGATGGATAGTCAATAATAATTTTATCGATAATAAAATTTTACCGGATTTGAACTCAGGTAGAATCGCGGTTCTGAATTTTGATAATGACACAGGTGATAATGAATTGGATATCGTTGGGAAAATGACTGCTGATTGGCTTATTCATGGAATTACCGAAAATATTCCGGGAGAGGTTATCTCCTCTCAGGTGATCGATAATTATTCCAATTTGCTCACTGCCCAGGTAGGTCCTTCGAGCCTTGAAAATTCCCTCTCATCCTTTTTTAAAACCGAAAAAGTAGTAAAGGGAGCATATTTTCTCCGCGGTGACAAACTGGTTTTCCAATGTTTGATCCAGGATGGTTCTAACAGTAAAAACATTATTGGTCTTGAACCGGTTGAGTGCCCTAAAGAGGATGCCCTTGAGTGCATTGACGAATTGAAACAAAGGGTTATTGCATTTTTTACAATGACCGACGAGGGATCCCTGGGGATTGAAGATAATCCGCCTAAATTCGAGGCTTATCAGAAACGTTTACTGGCCAGGGAGGCTTATGATGACCGGCCGAAATATATCGGGTTATTAAATGAGGCAATCGCTATAGACAGCAATTATTTCGAACCTCAGATCCTGAGGGTTCAGTTTTATTACAATCAGAGGGACTTTAAAACTGCTGATTCTCTTTTTAAAAGTCTCAGTTTCGATAAACAACTCGGTAAACGTCAAAAAGCATTGCTCAATTTTAACGAGGGGATAATTGAAGGGAAGAATGATAAAGCCTGGCGTAATTTCAAATATGAATACGACATTGTACCAAAAGAACTTGAGACCAATTCAACTTACATGACCCTTAGCCTGCAATTTGTAAATAAGCCGGAGCTATTGGAATCCAGTTTCAATGAAATTCCCATGAATGATTTCAATCTCGAAGATTGCATTCAATGTGCTTTTCGCTTTTATACAATGGGACTCGCATATAATGAATTAGGTGAATTTGAAAAGACAATTGAACTGCT
>JBFKFP010000039.1:0-20299 GCA_041618535.1 Flavobacteriaceae bacterium | reverse complement strand
CACCGGTACCTCCGTCAAATCCGGAAATCAGTACAACGTCAGCTTTGGCTTTCGCCACTCCGGCGGCAACAGTACCAACTCCCACTTCAGAAACCAGCTTCACATTTATCCTGGCTTCCCGGTTTGCCGACTTCAGATCGTATATAAGTTGTGACAAGTCTTCAATTGAGTAGATATCATGATGCGGCGGCGGAGAGATCAGACCTACATAAGGTGTGGAATTCCTTGTTCGGGCAATGGCCGGGTTTACCTTTTTCCCGGGTAACTGCCCTCCCTCTCCCGGTTTAGCACCCTGTGCCATTTTTATCTGAATCTCGTTAGCATTGGTCAGATAATTAGAGGTGACACCAAATCGGCCTGAAGCAACCTGCTTGATCGCGCTGTTCCTCCAGTCTCCATCGGCCTCCTTGTAGAAACGATTCTGGTCTTCACCTCCTTCACCCGAATTGCTTTTTCCTCCGATCCTGTTCATAGCGATAGCCAGGTTCTCATGGGCCTCTTTGCTGATAGAGCCATATGACATGGCTCCGGTCTTAAAGCGTTTCACAATTTCTGTCCAGGGCTCTACTTCCTCAATTGGAATCGGGTCGAGATTCGTGAACTCAAAGAGGCTTCGCAAAGTCATTTTTTGCTTAGACTGCTCGTTAACCAGCTGTGAATATTCCTTATATGTTTTAGGCTCATTCAATCTAACCGCTTTTTGCAACTTCGCTACAGTTAAAGGATTAAAAGCATGCTTCTCCCCATCACGTCGCCAGCGGTAATCGCCTCCTATTTCGATTTTAGCAAATGTATCCTTTGTCTTAAAGGCGCGATCATGACGTTTTCTTATCTCCTTTTCAATTTCCACCAGCCCGATTCCCTGTATCCGTGTTGGAGTGTTAGGAAAGTATTTATCGATGGTTTCGGTATTGATGCCTATGCATTCGAACAATTGGGATCCGCGGTAACTGTTCAGTGTTGAAATCCCGATTTTATTCATAACCTTCAATACGCCTTTACCGATGGCCTTGTTATAGTTCTTGATCGCCGTCAGGTAATCCATTCCTGTGATCACCTTTTCCTCAACCTGGTTAAAAACAATTTCGTTAACGATGTAGGGGTTGATAGCACTGGCTCCAAACCCGAAGAGAACTGCGAAATGATGAACTTCACGGGGTTCTGCCGATTCTATTATCAGACTCACCCGCGATCGTTTTCTAAGACAATGCAATCCATGATTGACAAACGAACATGCCAATAAGGCCGGGATTGGAGCAAGTTCAGAATTAACATTCCGATCTGACAGAATGATAATATTACAGCCGTCGTCAATATGCCTGGATGCTGTTTCAACCATTCTCTCAAGGGCCGATTCCAACTCATTGAAGCCTTTGCCAATCTCATAAAGCATGGGTATGGTCGTAACCCTGAAATTAGGATTCCCGGAATAATTCTTGATCTTGTCCAGATCGTGCTTGGATATAATTGGATTTTGAATTTTGAGTTTTTGACAATGATCTTCAGAAATGCTGAAAAGATTTTGATCACTTCCGAGGGTCAGGCTGATATCCGTAACCAGTTCTTCACGAATACCATCAAGTGGAGGATTGGTTACCTGGGCAAACAATTGCTTAAAATAGTTGTACAGCAGCTGCGGTTTATCAGATAAAACCGCAATAGGTGTATCACTGCCCATCGATCCTATAGGCTCTTTGGCATTCTGGGCCATAGGCCTGATTATGGTGTCAAGATCTTCATGTGTATACCCGAAAGCGATCTGTCTTTTTAACAACCCGATCTCATCGTGAATGATCGGGCCCTTTTTAGCAGGAATATCTGCAAGGTGTAACATATTTTTATTCAACCATTCCGAATAAGGTTGACGTGCAGCTATTTCTTCCTTGATCTCCTTGTCCTCTACTATCCTACCTTCCTTCATATCGACAAGGAACATCTTGCCCGGTTCCAGTCGCCCGTGTTGGAGTATATTATCCGGTCTTATATCCACAACACCTGTCTCTGAGGACATGATTACATAACCATCTTTTGTGACTGAGTACCTGGATGGCCTCAATCCGTTCCTGTCGAGGACAGCGCCAATGTAATGGCCATCCGTAAAGGGAATGGAGGCCGGCCCGTCCCAGGGCTCCATTAGGCATGAGTTATATTCGTAAAAGGCCTTCTTAGAAGCCGACATTGAGCTGTTCTTCTCCCATGCTTCCGGGATGAGCATCATCATAGCCTCAGGAAGCGATCTTCCCGTCATCAGCAGCAATTCCACAACCATATCCATTATTGCTGAATCAGATTTACCCCTGATCACAATTGGAAAAAGATCTTTGGTGTCCTCTCCAAAGTCGGGACTCCACATTATCTCTTCCCGAGAAGACATCCTTGAGATATTCCCTCGCAGGGTATTGATCTCACCGTTATGGCACATGTATCTGAAGGGCTGGGCCAGATCCCATGTGGGAAAAGTGTTGGTTGAGAACCTCTGATGCACCAAAGCCAGTTTGGTTATCAATCTCGGATCATTCAGTTCTGTATAGTACGCATTGATGTCCTCAGGGATCAGCAGACCTTTATATATCAATATGCTTGTGGAAAGGCTGGGGAAATAGAAGAATGATCGCTCAGAAAGCTTCGAATTCTCAACCTTGTGCTCTATGCGTTTACGAGCGAGGAAAAGTTTAAGTTTAAATTCCCTCTCGTCCATTTTTTCATCCTTTCCAACAAACAATTGAATGACAAAGGGTTCCGTTTTCCTGGCGATTTCTCCTAATATTTTCGTCTCACGCGGCACATCCCTCCAACCCAGGATCTTCAACCCAAGATCAGACATGTAATGCTCTATGGTGTCTTTGCAAAAGTTTCTCTGATTTACAGACTTTGGAAGAAATAGATTGCTCACCGCGTATTCCCCGGGTGATGGTAATTCAAAATCACAGACAGCCTGGAAGAAATCATGCGGAATATCGATTAGAATACCAGCGCCATCGCCGGTCTTTCCGTCTGCACTTACCGCTCCTCTGTGTTCCAATTTCTCGAGAATCTGAAGTGCTTTATGAATAATGGTATTCGACTTCTCTCCGTTAAGATTGCATATAAATCCTGCTCCGCAGTTGTCGTGCTCAAATTCTGGAAGATAAAGACCTTGTTTTGTCAGCATAGTATAAAAATTTCAGGCAGGTTCAGACTTCGGGGGGCAGGCAATATAAGTGGTTGTACCCAAAGAACATATACACCCTTTTCATTATTCCGAATAATGAAATCAGGTCCGCTATAAATTGAATACCTGTAAATTTTTAAGTGTGTTTATTGACAATTCAATAATAAGGTGTTTTCAGCTTTTATAGGATATTGATCTACTTTATCCAGTTACCTCAAAATTTCTTTGATGATATATCAAAGATCTGAACGAAACATTGCAATCTCAATAATCATATTCTTTAAAATTTCACATTAATTTATAGTTGAAATATAAAACCCCTATTTTTTTGGGGGGTATTTTATAAATATGATAAAAATTAACTTTATACCCCCTTTTTTTTGGGGGTTAAGTTTTTTTTAACATAGATTTGTCCCCATCATCAATTAAAAAACGAACAGTTATGAAATTATTTTTACGATTAATCATGTTATTCTTAGTATTGCCGATTTTCGCGCAAGAAGAAGAATCAGAAGAGACTAAAAAGAAATTATCAATAAGCGGAAGCGTTGACGCCTATTTTCGCACAAACTTCACCGGCCCAAATGAAGCCTTTGATTCCGACGGAGAGACCTTTTTCCTGAATCCGGGCACTTCATTTGCCAACAGAAGCGGGTTCAGCCTGGGTATGGCAAACGTAATTCTCAGCTACGAAGGATCAAAGGTTGGATTTGTTGCCGATCTTGTATTTGGTCCACGTGGTGAAGACGCTGTATTCCTTTCAGTGGGATCGTCCAATATTGTAAACCAGTTGTATGCTTATTGGAACGTATCTGATAAAGTGACCCTTACACTGGGGAATTTCAACACCTTCCTCGGTTATGAGGTTATTTCACCCACGGCAAACTTCAACTACAGCACATCTTATATGTTTTCGAACGGTCCGTTCTCGCATACCGGTCTGAAGGCAGATATCACACTTTCAGATGACGCCTCACTGATGTTAGCCGTAATGAATAGTACAGATTTTACTGAAATAAATTTTGACGGCAGTTATACCCTGGGTGCTCAATTCGGTTATAAGAACCAATTCCTGAACCTGATCTATGGAGACCAAACCGGGACAACCGGCCCAACTTTCCAGGTTGACTATACCGGAGGGTTTGATGTTGGTGATGATTTCTTCCTGGGAATCAATGCCACTTATAACGATACCGATGGCAGCGGATTTTATGGAGCTGCCCTTTATCCGCAATGGAGCGCTTCCGAATCATTCTCACTGGGAGTAAGAGGTGAGTATTTCGGATTCCATGCCGAGGATGTAGACGACGATACCGTTTTTGCCGCTACCCTGTCTGCCAACTATAAAATAGATGATCTCACCATTATCCCTGAAATAAGATTAGACAGCTGGGATTCGGACGTTTATTTTGACAACGACCTGGATCCTACCAAAAGCCTGGCCTCATTCTTAGTAGCAGCAGTATACAGTTTTTAACCAATTATATATGTGAACTATGAAAAAAATAGAAGCAATAATCAGAAAATCTAAATACTCCGCAGTCAAAAAGGCTTTGCACGAGGTTGGAGTCAATTTCTTCTCCTACTGGGATGTCACCGGTCAGGGTAATGAAAAGGAAGGCCATGTGTATCGAGGTATCAGTTACAGTACCAGCGATATTCAAAGAAGGTTGCTTTCAATTGTTGTCAATGACGATTATGAGGAGATTACTGTCAAGACTATTCTTGAGGCGGCCTCAACGGGTGAAGTGGGAGACGGAAAGATATTCGTCAGCGACATCAAGGAAGCCTACAGGATCCGTACAGGTGAAAAAGGAGGAGATACACTTAACTAAAATCAAAACGAACAGAAATAACTATGGAACTATTAACTACGAATAATGTTTGGATGATGATCTGTACAGCCCTGGTATTCTTTATGCACCTCGGCTTCGGATTTCTGGAAATCGGACTTACGCGTCAGAAAAATGCGATCAACATCCTCTTTAAAAATGTCTTTATAATTACCGTTGGATTGTTATTATATTGTCTTGTTGGATTTAACCTGATGTATCCCGGGTTTGAAGAAGGATCACTCGGGATCTTCGGGTTTGCCGGATTCGGACTGGAAGCCCCGCTTAATGCAGAGGGAGCATTAGACCTTACCTATAGCGAAGGCTACACTTACTGGACCGACTTCCTCTTCCAGGGAATGTTCGCTGCCACTGCAGCCACGATCGTATCTGGAGCGGTTGCGGAAAGGATTAAAATAGGGTCATTCATGCTGTTTACAGTGCTCTATGTGGGGCTTGTATATCCCATTGCCGGTTCATGGAAATGGGGAGGTGGGTTCCTCGATCAACTGGATACCCCTTTTTATGACTTTGCCGGTTCAACCCTTGTTCACTCTGTTGGTGGATGGGCTGCAGTAGTTGCGGTTTGTCTTTTAGGAGCAAGGATCGGAAAATTCAAAGATGGCAAGATAAGGGCGATCCCCGGTCACAATATTCCAATGGCAACTGCCGGAGTACTCATTCTTTGGTTAGGCTGGTTTGGATTTAACGGGGGCTCTGTATTGTCAGCCGACCCTGGAGCCACTTCGCTTACCTTGGTAACAACATGCCTGGCTGCAGCTGCCGGAGGAGTGTTCGCGGCAATTGTGTCGGCTATCAGGGACAAAAACCTCGATCTTACCATGTTCCTGAACGGGATCCTCGGCGGATTGGTTGGGATAACTGCAGGAGCCGATCAGATGTCTCCTACTGATGCGATCGTTATAGGAGCCGTTGCCGGCGCTATCATCGTATTTGCAGTAGCTCTTATTGACAGGTTGAAACTGGATGACCCTGTGGGCGCAATCGCGGTACACCTTGTTTGCGGAATTTGGGGAACGCTTGCTGTTGGTATTTTCGGCGCACTGGCTGGTTGGGATCAGTTTGTCAGTCAGCTTATCGGTGTAGCTTCCTATGCAGCAATCTGTGTTATTTCATCATTCATCATCATATTAATTCTTAAGAAAACGATCGGAATCCGCGTCTCAGAACGAGAAGAACTGGAAGGCCTTGATGGCTATGAGCATGGAATGGACGCTTATCCCGACTTTAGGATAAATGAGCATTAGTTCATATATAGGTTAGTTTATTCTGAAAAGGCCCCGGATGAAGATCCGGGGTTTTTTTATGCCGAATTCCTGCTGGCGTTTATATTTCCAAATAATGATCGTGTAACGATCTTCTCAAAAATTTCAATTTGCGCCTTATTTTTTTCGGGTTCCTCCTGAAGTTCCTGAATTCTCTTCAAGCCATACTGCTGAATGGTCAATAGAGGAAGAACGATCGACTCCCTGATCTCTATGGATGCTTTGCCCGCGGCTTCGTTTTCCATGAGGGTTTTGAATCCGCTAAGCTTCAGCAGAAGACGCTTGGTATTCTGGAATTCCTCATGGATCATGGTCCAGAACTCACCGAATTCCGGATCCTTGGCCATATAGGCGGTTAAAGGAAAGAACGATTTTGACAGGGACATCATGCTGTTCGCCAGCAAGGTTTTAAAGAACTTTGAATTCTCATACAATGACTTCACCTTGTCAAATTCACCAATTTCCTCATAGTAACCGAGTGCAGTTCCAACGCCAAAAAAGCCCGGGACATTTTGTTTAAGCTGACTCCATGATCCCACAAATGGAATGGCCCTGAGATCTGAGAACACCAGTTTGTCTGAGTTAGACCGTTTAGATGGTCTGCTTCCGATATTTGTTAAGGCATAGTACTTCAAGGTACTCATTTTCTCGAGGTAAGGAATAAATTTATCGTGCCCCTTAAAACGCTGATAAGCTTCATAGCTTCGTTCAGCCAGATCATTGATCAGTTCTTTATGCTCCGCTGTCAGAGCCAGTGACTCCTGGCCAAGTTTATTAGACAAGCCTGCGCTAATTAGTTGTTCAAGGTTGTATTGGGACGATTCAAGTGTCCCGAAATTCGAACTGATGGTCTGGCCCTGGATGGTCAGCTGTATTTCATTGTCAGCAATGGTTGGTCCGAGTGAGGCATAGAACTGGTTGGTCTTGCCCCCACCCCGGGCAGGCGGACCTCCTCGGCCGTCGAAAAAGACCACATCAATTCCATATTTCTCTGAAACTGCGGTCAGTTGCTCTTTGGCTTTAAAAATGGCCCAATTTGCCATCAAATAGCCGCCATCCTTGGTCCCATCCGAAAATCCCAGCATAATGGTTTGTTTTCGCCCTCTTGATTTCAGATGTTTCATATAACCAGCATTGGTGTATAAGGTTTCCATGACGCCCAAGGCATTTGTCAGATCATCGATAGTCTCAAAAAGAGGGACAATATCAACGGTCACATTTTCCTTGAAGGCGGTCAACCTCAACATAGCAAGAACCTGTAACACGTTAATGGCCGTCTGGTTATTACTGATTATATAACGATGACATGCGGCCTCCCCGTTCTCATCCTGAATAGCCTTTATTTTTTCCATGGTCTCCAGGGTCTGCCTTGTTAAATCATCGTCGAATTCATTGCAGTTAATCGATCCGCTTATCTCTGACAGAACTTGCAGCTGTTTAGATTCTTCCATCCTTTTGTAATCATCTGGAAAAATGCCGTTACCGGAATCTAAACAATGATTGACGAGTTCATCAAATACCCTTGCATGAATCCGGCTGTCCTGCCTTATATCGAGGTGAGCAAAATGAAAACCGAAGAGGGATACTTTGTCTATCAGGCGCTCTACCTCTTCAATGTAAAGCGATTCATGTTTATCTATCAGCATTTTCCTGATAGCATGTAATTCTGAATGGAGTAGATCAAGGGTGAGCTGGTCATATTTTACGTTGGTAAAGCTTTGATACAACATAGTTTCAAGGTCAATGATCTTCTCATAAACGCCTTGAAAAGTCAGCATCCGTCTTAATTTTCGCGCATCTCTGTAGTAATTCCTGAGGATGGTGAGTTTTAAACGCTGCGCTACCCGCATTGTAATCTCAGGAGTCACGAAAGGATTACCGTCCCGGTCCCCGCCTGGCCAGAATCCGATATTGACCACTTCGTTCTTTGGCCGTTTACCGTTATAAATAGTCTCCCTGATATATGCATAAATACGAGCACCGGAATGATAGAACACATTTTCAAGGTACCAGATCAAGCTGATGGCCTCATCGTATGGAGTTGGTTTTTGCTTTTTAAAGAAAGGAGTCTTTCCCAGCTGTGCCATTAATTCTTTTATTCTCCTAAGATCATTATTTCTTAAAGCCTGAGTTAAATCGGTAATGATCCCAAGCACGGTCCCTGGATAAAACTGGGTAGGATGAGCAGTTAGAACAATCCTGATCTTAAAATCTTCAAGATGCTTTCTGAGAACATCCAACTGATTCGATGATATGGCCGATTCCTTCAAACTCCTTAAAGTCCCGATGCCGTCCATGTTATTCACTACTGGAAAGGCGGCGTCTTCTATGGCATCAAACAGTACAACCTGCCGTTCGATATATTGTATGAACCGGAATAACAAATTGATCTGGCTCTGAGGCGAGCGCCTGGCCTGGTATTTGCGAAAAAAAGTCTCGACAATGGTCGTCGGGTCCTCTCCCTGGGCAAAACCTTTCTGGCAGGTTTCGTGAAATAGCGGAAGCAAAACACCAGTCTTGGTAACAGCATCGAAAGGAAGAGTCATAAAGATACTGTTGTAGATCTGGAATTTAGATAATACCTGCTCTTTGAATCTCGTTAATTTCGGTTGTACTGTCATCCTTTTCTTTAATAGGGACCTAAAAATAATACAACTATCACAAAACTCCGGTGTTGATAGCGAAAATCATAGAATTTTAAGACGATAACGTTTTCAATCCAACCAAATAAGGCTCTTCATCTGCCAATAAGTTTTAATCAAAAGACTATTGCCAATTATTTTTATTTCGTACTTTTGAGCACCTGAATTCTGAGGATAAATTTGACCTGATTGCAACCTCGATAAAAAAATGCTAAAGCAGTATTTGCCCACTCCTTTAGCAATTTCCGCAGCAGCTGTCGGTTTATCCGTTTAAAGTATTAAAAATGTCATATTTATTTACTTCTGAAAGCGTTTCAGAAGGTCATCCTGATAAAGTTGCCGACCAGATCAGTGATGCATTGATCGATCATTTCCTCGCATTCGATCCCGAATCTAAAGTGGCCTGTGAGACCCTGGTAACCACCGGTCAGGTGGTTTTGGCCGGCGAAGTCAAGTCTAACACCTATCTCGATGTACAGAAAATTGCCCGGGATACCATCAATAAGATAGGGTATACAAAAAGTGAGTACATGTTCGACGGGAATTCCTGCGGGGTTTTTTCTGCCATCCATGAACAGTCTGAAGACATCAATCGAGGAGTTGACCGTGGTGACAAGGCAGAACAAGGTGCTGGGGACCAGGGAATGATGTTTGGATATGCCACCAATGAAACTTCCAACTATATGCCCCTCGCCCTTCACCTGGCACATATGATCCTGAGGGAACTGGCTGCCATAAGACACGAGGGAAAACAGATGACTTACCTGCGACCTGATTCCAAAAGCCAGGTGACCATAGAATATGGTGAAGATAATCTGCCTCAGCGAATTGAAGCTATCGTGGTTTCCACCCAACATGATGATTTCGATACAGATGAAAACATGTTATCCCGTATACGTGAAGATGTTATCAATATCCTTATTCCGCGTGTTAAGGCCAGGCAATCGGAGGAAATCCAGGGTCTATTCAACAACGATATCAAATTCCATATCAATCCTACAGGGAAATTCGTAATTGGGGGGCCGCATGGAGACACCGGACTCACAGGACGGAAGATCATAGTGGACACCTACGGAGGGAAAGGTGCCCATGGAGGAGGGGCATTTTCGGGTAAAGACCCTAGTAAGGTAGACCGCTCTGCGGCATATGCAACGAGGCATATAGCCAAAAACCTGGTTGCGGCCGGGCTTTGTGATGAGGCACTTGTGCAGGTTAGTTATGCCATTGGCGTGGCTGAACCCACCTCCATCCTTGTTAATACGTTCGGAACATGTCCTTATAATCTGACAGACTCCGAAATCGGTGACAAAGTGAAGGAGATTTTTGACATGCGCCCTGCCGCTATTGAGGAACGCCTTAAATTACGGCAGCCAATTTATTATGAGACCGCAGCATACGGACATATGGGAAGAACAAATCGTAAAGTCAAAAAAACCTTTGAACAACCGAACGGAGAGTCTATAACCATGGAGGTTGAACTCTTCACCTGGGAGAAACTTGACTACGTTGACCAAATAAGAGAGGCCTTCGATTTAGGCTAAGACTTTCAGAATAGTTCCACTTAAAGCTCGTAACGCAACCTGAAGGTTATAAACCTTGGCTGAATAAAGTACTCGGTTGCACTCACTGAAATATTGCCGGCAGAACTCCTGTTTTGGGAGGATGTATTCAGCAAGTTGGTTGCCCGAACCTCATATTCAAACTTGGCGTCTCTGTCCTTGCGATAGGAGAGGGACGCGTTCCAGAATTGAAATTCATTGATGGTGGCATCCTCATTGCTGAAATTATTGAAAGTATAATCGGTTCTGAATGTCAGGCTCTTCCAGATATAGGCGTCGAACTCAACAGCCGGCGATTTGGTGTAAAATCTGGTCCTGTTCGCTCCCTGGTCATTATCCTGGATGGCGTAACGGTAACTCAACTCGATATTCGGCGCATTTCTGAAGTTGGTTCTGACCTCAGCACGATAATTCTGAGAATAGTTCTCATTAACCGAACGCCTGTTCTGTATGAATTGATTGAATTTGGAATAATTGAATCCTCCTCTTACCGTTGCACGAATCTTTCCAAAAGTTCGCTGAAATCTTCCCGAAATATTCAGGTTCTCATCTGCGAAATTCGAGTTGAACGGGGTGCCGATACTCACAACACTGCCCGGCTCGAACACTGAAGAGAATCGTACATTATCGATGCTCTTGTTATAACTGACATTGGCAAAGACATTGGTGTAATTGAACATGTTAAAACTGAAATAACTCAGGTTTAAATTATGGGAAAGCGAATTTTCAAGTTCCGGGTTTCCGACCGAAAGTGAATTGTATCCATTCAACACCAATCCCCCGGCAAACCGGGCGACATCTGTGAACTGTGTAATCATCCGATAATTAAATATCAATTGTTCGCTTTTTTTCAATTGCATCCTGACATTAAGATCAGGCAGCAATCTGAAGAAATTATCCTCCGTCCTTATCCCGAACTGGGTATTATTCACCCTGTAGGCATGAGCAGAGACCCCCGGTGTTAAAGTAAATATCCCGGCTTTGAGGTTATAATGCAGCCCGAGGTAATAATCTGCAAAGTTATATCTTACGTCGTTGGTGTCCACACCATCATTTATGACCGGTGTTGGATCAAAAACATTCCCATTGTCAAGGAATTGGAAGATCTCTGAATTAAAATCCTGTGTACTTAAAATGGTTCCCAGTGTAAAGTTCAGGTTGCTTTTGGTGTTCAATACATTCCAATAATCCAACTTGGCATCCATCTGGTTGGATTTTACCCGCCTGTCCTGTGCTAAATTATAATTGACCTGCGCTCCATCCAATCCGAGGTTGTTGGCAGTATTCTCATAATTGGCTTTATCCTCAAGGATCGCATTGTAAAAAGGATCCTCGTCCTGAAACTGATGCTGTACCTCCAGGGCAAAGATATTGTCGTCGCTCAGGGTATAGTAATAATTCAAGTTCTGATTAATACTGAAAGGGCTGTTGCTGTCAAGCTGATCAATATCCCCTATAACAGAGGAGAAAAATCCCTGGTCCTGGGACTCATCAGAAATCTTCCCGATCAGGTCATAATCCAACTGATTTTTTACATTGGGCTTATATTTGGCAGAAAGCTTCAACATGCCGAGGTCACTGTTCTGAGTTGTATTGCTGGTGGTGATCTCATCAGGTATTCCGAGGTCGGCATCGGTGTATTCAACACTTTGATTTTCCTGAAGCTCATTCCTGTTGTTAGAGAAGATCGCGAAGCCACTGAGGTCCAGGGCCTTATTTGGCGACCAGCTGAAATTCGCAGCTCCGAATCTGGTATTGATCTCTTTGGCCTGATCATTCTGAAGAGATAAAAATCCCAGGGCATTAGAACCTAAATTTATATTGGTTCCACTCTGGCGGCTTGGACGCTGGAAACCGCCGGAAAAATTGAAATAATCTCGGCGTGTAAAAGCGATTTCCCCAATATTGTTGAGATCGCCGATAACATTGATACTGTATTTAGGACTGTAATAAAAAAGTTTTGGCTGCATAAGGTAAAGGCCGTCCTCATCTGACGATCCCCCACCAGCTGTCACATTCCCGAACCAGAAGTTCTTCTTACCCTCTTTTAACTTGATGTTCAGGGCCACATTATCCTGGTTATTGGTAACTCCACTCAATTGGCCCACCTCAGAGAAGTTCCGAAGAACCTGAACCTTATCTACGGCGTTAGATGGAATATTCTTTGTGGCCAACTTGGAGTCACCATCAAAAAAGTCCTTTCCTTCAACCATAACCTTGGAAACTACTTTTCCTTCAACCTCTATCTGTCCGTCATCATTGATCTCAACCCCGGGAAGATTTTTCAGAACGTCTTCAAGTTTACGTTCAGTTCCGGTATTAAATGAATCCGCATTGTACACGAGGGTATCACCTTTTACCGAAACCGGCATTTCATAAGTGAGTTCAACAGCATCAAGTGTTGAGTCGTTTTCCAGCAAAAAGTCCCTCTGAATATTGTCCTCTTGTGTTTGAATTATCTCTGTGATCGTCTTTTTACCTATATAGCTCACCTGGATGGAGTAACTGGCATTCTTTTTCAGATCAAGCCTGTATCGTCCCTGGTCGTTAGTGATGGCATAGGAATCCATGGTCTTGGCGCCCTGGTTAATCGCGATGACATTCGCAAGTTCAAGTGGCCCGCCTACACTATCCTTTACCACTCCCTCCATACGAACCTGGGCATAGGTACCCCAAACTACCGATAGCAGTATGACCAATAATATTTTCTTCATGTTTTCTTGGTTGCTTAAGTCGATTAGACGGATCAGTTACCTCTTCGGCGGTCACCACCTCGTCTTCCGCCCCACATCTCCCGCATCTCTTCCATCTTCTTCTTTACGGTATCATTGTATTCTTGTTTGGTCACCACCTCACCTTTGGAAGGCATTTTTATTTCACTCTTCACTTCAGGGTTAATTATAATCTTAGAGCAGAGTATGGTTGTCCGGTCGGCATTGACCTCTAAAATAAGTCCGGGAAGTCCCCAGTATTCAGCAGGCCCCTGACTGACAGGGATTTGTGGTGTATACCAGGCTGTAACTTCGATCTCCTTTGGTACTTCAATCTGATCCGTCGGATCATTTTGTCCAGCAGTGGTTGAGTCTGTCTTCTTGTCATTAGACTCGTCATTATCCCGACGCCTCATACTTCTCCAATCCAAATCATCCACCGTTTTTGTGGCAGTGGCCTTGAAGCAGGTATACTGACCTATCTGTTTGGTCTCCGTCCCCATCTTCCACTCGAGCTTTGGCAACGAATCCTTAACCAGGAACTGTTTCCCGAAGAACTCCTGCTCCTGTAAAAGATTTCCCTGCTGGACATTCTTATATTGAGGCCCACCGGTAAACGAGGACATAAAACCCCATCCACCCCCTCGGCCGGGAGCTTCAAGTGCCTCCTCTTCCTTGTATATGGATTCTGTACGGTTGAATGTTAGAATATAGGTCTTCTCGAACATGTTTTTCATGCGCTCGGCAATCCTGGCCTTCATATCTGGTGACATTTCCCTTCCACCCCAGTTATCCATATCGACGGTGGTTTTGGAGAAGTAATATGCTTTTCCCTGAAATTCCTGGGCGTTTACAGCGGTCGAAAACAGAAGGGCAAATGAGAGGAGACTGATAAAGGCTTTCATAATTGGTTTAAAATGTTGGTTTATAATGCCTAACAAACTTAACTGAACATTTGATGCGTCGCATTTGGTTTATCATAATATTAACACAGTTAAATATGCAACAGCTCAGCCTTTAGACCACTAAATCACTCATTGGTTTAAGCTGTAAAGATTAAAGTAATGTTAAATTTTTCAGCGGCGTCTTCCCATCCTGTTGTCCCTGAATTCTCTCATCTTTTCCGTGATGATGGTCTTATACTCTTTTTTAGTGACAACTTTACCTTTTTCAGGTGCCTCAATGGTAGTTTTCTCATCCGGATTCATAATTATCTTCGAGCAAAGCATAGTAGTATCTCCAGCACTCACCTCCAGGATCAATCCTGGTAATCCCCAGTATTCGGATGGACCATGCTGAACCGGTATTTGAAGGGTATACCACGCTTCTACTTCAGTCATGTTCTTAACTTCTTCTGAGGGATCTCCTGCTGGTTCTGCATTGTTCTGACTTTCACCGTTCCTCAGATCTCCCCATGAGAACGAATACCAGCTGAGTTCATCTGTCGGTATCGAAGCTGTAGCCTTAAAACACATATACTTACCGATTTGCTTAGACTCGCCATTCATATTCCATTCAATTGGCTGCAATTGATCCTTGACAAGGAATCGTTTACCATAAAACTCCTGCTCCTGGATCTGAGTATTGCTCTTTACATTCTTATACTGCTCACCGGGCGCGAAATTCTTACCCCATGAATCGGTTGCCCCTGAGATCGCATCGAGCTTTTCATCCTCATAGAAGTACGACTCCTCTTTGTTAAATGTCAGGATATAAACCTTCTCCAACCTGTTCTTTAATCGTGCCTCTATCTGTTTTTTCTGGGCTTCACTAAGTCTTGATCCCCAGTTACCCAGTTCAAGCCTGGATTTTGAAAAATAATAAGCCTTTCCCTGAAAATCATCTACGGGTTCGGAACTTGTAAAACCAACAGACAGGAGAAAAATTAGAACCAGCGAACTCATTTTGATGAAAAATGCCTTCATAATTGAAAGTTTAATTTAGTTTTGTTTAACAAATATGTTAATTTATTAAACATTAAACAATCAGTTTATCACAACATTAACATTGTGAAAATCAGGAATTCTAACTTTCAATCGGTTCAAAAACAGAAAATGATCCCGACCTGCTGGTGCTAGATGTAATGATGCCTAAAAAAGATGGATTTACGCTTGCAAGGGAAATCAGGCTGGAAAACGACGAGATCCCGATCATCTTTATTACCGCGAAGTGCCAGACCAAGGATGTTGTTGAAGGATTCTCCTTGGGTGGCAACGATTGCCTTAAAAAACCTTTCAGCATGGAGGGACTTATCGTGAAAATGCATAAGCTGTTATACCGGACTAAAGTTCAGCGAATCATTGAAGAGGTCGAATTCGGTAAATTCACATTTAACCTCCAGAAACAATGGCTTCGGCTTGAAGATGAGGAGAAATTTCAACTTACCACCTTGAGTCCCATCTGCTTCATAATTTGATCAGGAATAAAAATGAGGTTCTTGACCGGTCTGCCGTACTCGAAAAGCTATGGGGCCGGGACGACTTTTTCACGGCGAGAAGAATGTATGTTTTTATCAGTAAGCTCAGAAAGAAATTAAAGTCGGATCCCAAGGTGAAAATCGTAAACGTTAGGGGATTTGGCTATAATCTGATCTGCTGATATCTGGCCTGATTTTTGTACTTTCGGAGAGTATGAAAATCACCTGGTCCATTTTAGTTTTTTTCTTCTCTATGAGTCTTTTCTGCCAGACCGGTTTAAAGTTGGAAAAGACAGGTGAACAGAAGTTCAGTACAGACAGGCTGGTTGGTGCAGATAATTTCGGGACCGTTTTTCACATTCGAAATCAGGAGTTCATCAAAACCAAGGAGGCATCCGAGATGAATTTCAGCAATATTCAGCTCGGGGACATCAGCACAGCTGACGTTTTTAACCCCCTTAAGATCAATCTCTTCTATGAGCTGTTTAATACTGTAATCATTCTTGATAACCGCCTGGCTGAAATCGCCATCCTTGACTTTAATACCATAAGCCCCTTCAGATTGGTAAGAAGGGTTTCCACAGGATTCGACAGCAGTATCTGGCTCTACAATCAGAATACCCAGCAATTGGAATTGTTCGATTACCGCACGAATAAATCTCGTGTAAAGACCTTACCTGTAGAAGGCGAGGTTTTAGACCTCTGCAGTAATTTCAACTACAGTTATCTGCTCACCATGGATGCTCTCTACACCTATAATTATTTTGGAAACCTGGTACAGAAGATTCCAAATCAAGGCTTTACCGAATTGGAACAGAGCAAGGGCGACCTGGTTTTGAAAAAGGAAAATCAGCTCTTTTATTTCAGTCAGAAAACCAATGAGATCAATAGATTGAAGCTGCCGGAATTGTTAATAAATCAGTTTTTCCTAACCGATGAAACCTTGTATATTTATGACGGTGAAATTCTTCACCAGTTTCATATAAAAGGGAATTAAACTTATGCATGTTGCTATAGCCGGTAATATCGGCGCAGGGAAGACCACGCTCACTAAATTATTAGCCAAACATTACAGATGGGAAGCGCATCTCGAGGATGTTGTAGACAATCCGTATCTGGACGATTTTTATAACCAGATGGAGCGTTGGAGTTTTAACCTGCAGGTTTATTTCCTTAACAGCCGTTTTCGCCAGGTGCTCAATATAAGACAGAGCGGTAAGAATGTAGTCCAGGACAGGACTATTTATGAAGATGCTCACATCTTTGCTCCCAACCTGCATGCCATGGGACTTATGACCAACAGGGATTTTGAGAACTATTCGTCCCTCTTCCAGTTGATGGAATCCCTGGTACAGGGGCCTGATATACTGATCTATCTCAGGAGTACCATCCCGAACCTGGTTAAACAGATTCACAAGCGTGGCCGAGATTACGAGAACTCGATCAGCATCGATTATTTAAGCCGTCTTAATGAGCGCTATGAAGCATGGATTCACGGGTACGACAAGGGAAAGTTACTGATCATTAACGTAGATGACGTCGATTTTGTAGATAACCCCGAAGACCTTGGAAATGTTATCAATCGGATTGACGCTGAAATTCACGGATTATTCTAGACCAGCTGGTTACACCCTCTTAACTTAGGGAATCACTTCTCCGGGATTGGGCTTCAGTATGAAACCATGAAACTTTATTTTCATGGAAATTTCGTATCTTACTTTGACAAACTTAAAAAAGCGATGAAATTTTTTGGAAGATTACTCTTATCTCTCTCACTTATCGTGTTTACAGGTTGTTCCAAGGACAGTGATAACGAATCTCCTTTTCAACAAGAAGAATTGCAAATAACAGGCAACTGGAAGTTGATGAGTTACTCGTACTTTGGATCCCGAACCGACATCCTTAATGATAATGTGACCAATTCCCAGTTTACAGGGGTAGGTTGGGAGATGAACATGAACATGGTCCTTTCAGACCCGGATAATTATACATATTCCGGATCTTATTACGTGGATCATATCGTCACCGATAGCGAAGGCGAAGAAACACTTTACTATGGTTATTTTGAAAAAGAGGATATTGGAACCTGGAACCGATCGAGCAGCAGTATCACTTTAATCATAGATGGCGAACCCAACCAGGGTACGATAACTGAACTTACGGAGACCGCACTTAAATACAAGATTATGTCGAGTAGCTCTGAAACGGCTTATGACGGTACGGTAACCACGATAACAAGGACCGACACCTATCGGTTTGCTCGGCAGTAAAATCATAAATCATAAAAAAACCACGCTTGCAGGCGTGGTTTTTTTATTTATAAGATATTGATATCTAGTTGTTCCTGACTTCTTCTACTTCTTTGATCACCTTCTTCGTAGTCCTTGTCATTTCACTATCTTCAGCTTTCAAAGCATCAATTTTAGCCATCACCTCCTCTTCTGTACCCTCGATGATCTCTGTAGACGTCTTCTCCTCTCCATTAACCGTAGTCACGGTTGTTACAGTGGCCTTAACGAGCTCATCACCGGTCTTTTCCATTTCAACTCGCACCTCTTTACCTTCAGTTGACATATTCGCATCTGTTCCACGTTCAATTTGTATTCCCTCAGACTTCAGGGCTTCCATCTGAGCTTTTACTTCTGCCTCTGATCCTTCAATAACTTTCTCCTCGGTAATTTCCTCACCATTTTCAGAAGTTATTGTTGTGATTACGGCTTTAACCGTTCCATCTTCATTAGACTCCATATTGACCTTTACTTCTTTGCTGATCTCCTGAGCATATGCCTGGGCCGCATCTGAAGTGATCGCAATACTTGGAGCGATAACCAGGGCTACTACAGACATCAACTTCAAAAGGATATTTAGTGATGGTCCTGATGTGTCTTTGAATGGATCTCCCACAGTATCTCCTACAACCGCAGCCTTATGGGCATCTGTACCCTTTCGGCCTTCCTCTTCAATCATTTTCTTGGCGTTATCCCATGCACCTCCGGCATTAGACTGGAAGATAGCCATAAGTACACCGGCTGTGGTTACACCGGCTAACAGCCCACCCAGCATTTCGGCTCCACCAATGAACCCGATCCCGACAGGAACGGCAATAGCCAGGATTCCCGGCAGAATCATTTCTTTTATCGACGCTGTTGTTGAGATTGCAACACACTTTTCATATTCGGCAAAACCATCGGCAGCATCGAAGATCTTCCTGTCGGCCTCGGAGGCTTTAGACATATCAGAATCATATTTCACCATTACCGCTAATGCATTCTTCAATTCGGGAATATCGCGGAATTGACGCCTGACTTCCTCTATCATTGCCATAGCGGCTCGGCCCACAGCATTCATAGAAAGAGCGGAGAACACGAACGGAAGCATCCCTCCAATCAAAAGACCAGCCATGATCTTGGGCTGAGAAACATCTATGGCTTTTACATTCGCCGTCTGCATGAATGCCGCAAAAAGTGCCAGGGCAGTAAGGGCGGCAGAAGCAATGGCGAATCCTTTACCGATAGCAGCGGTTGTATTTCCAACAGCGTCTAATTTATCGGTTCTTTGCCGAACCTCGCTTGGCAATTCGCTCATTTCAGCAATTCCACCGGCATTGTCAGAAATCGGTCCGTAAGCGTCAACCGCTAATTGAATTCCGGTGTTGGCCAGCATCCCGACCGCCGCGATAGCGATTCCGTAAAGACCTGAAAAATAATGAGAAATCAGGATAGCAGCTGCTATTAGAATGATAGGGATAGCCGTAGATATCATCCCTACTCCCAGGCCGGCAATGATATTGGTTGCCGAACCGGTCTCAGACTGCCTGACAATAGATTTAACCGGGGGTTTACCGGTCCCCGTATAATATTCAGTAATCTTACCTACAAGCAGGCCGGCTATCAATCCGGTGATCACGGCTATAAACACTCCCCATGATCCGTAGGGCAGACCCTCGATTTGTTCCGGGATAAAAGCTTTAATCAGGAAAAATGCAGCAACAACCATAAAACCAGCTGATCCGAATTCTCCAATATTCAGGGCTCTATGAGGCGACCCGCCTTCCTTTACCTTTACAAAAAACGTCCCGATGATAGACATTACAATACCGGCCGCGGCTAATGCAAGCGGGAGATAAACAGCACCTAATCCATCGAATTCCGGGGTAATAATAAGTGCACCAAGTACCATGGTACCAATGATCGATCCTACATAAGATTCGAAGAGATCGGCACCCATACCTGCAACATCACCAACATTATCGCCAACATTGTCGGCAATTGTGGCCGGGTTTAACGGGTGGTCCTCAGGAATACCTGCTTCAACTTTACCAACGAGGTCGGCTCCAACATCTGCAGCTTTGGTGTAAATTCCACCACCAACACGAGCAAACAGAGCGATTGATGATGCACCTAATGAAAAACCTGAAAGCACATTAAGTACTTCATTGATTCCCCATCCCTGGGTATTGTAAAAAGCAAAAAGTCCGCTTAAACCCAAAACACCTAATCCAACAACACCAAGCCCCATAACTGAACCTCCGGCAAAAGCCACTTCAAGAGCCTTGCCAAGCGAAGTACGGGCAGCATTGGTTGTGCGCACGTTGGCTTTGGTTGCTACTCGCATTCCGATGAAACCAGCCAATCCGGAGCAAATGGCTCCAACGATAAACGAGATGGCAACCATCCAGTTCGAATCGGCTTCAGATTGACCT